>CAMYNE010000439.1 GCA_947259675.1 uncultured Pirellulaceae bacterium | reverse complement strand
CCGCAAAATCGAGCGAAGTGCGTTTGCAAATGTGACATCGATTTCATCATCGATGGGAATCTGAATGATGCCGTCAATGTCGTATTCGACCGGGTCTTCGGTGGTAATTAATTTGTCTTCGATTCGGTTCAATTCGCTGAGAGCCGAGTACAGCGTTGTCGTTTTGCCCGAGCCAGTGGGGCCCGTGACCAGGATAATCCCGTTTGGTTTTTCCATCACTTTGCGGAATTCGGCAATGGTCATTTCGTCCATTCCCACATTGTTGAGATCAAGCGAGACCACACTTCGATCAAGAACCCGCAATACAACGCTTTCGCCAAACATGGTTGGCAAAACACTCACCCGCAAGTCAACAGGGTGACCGCCGACAGTCAATTCGATACGACCGTCCTGAGGCAATCGCCGCTCAGCAATGTCAAGGTTAGCCATCACTTTGATGCGGCTGGTAATCGCAAACGCCAGGTGACGTGGCGGCGGGACCATTTCAAACAGAACGCCATCCGCTTTAATGCGAATCCGAAATTCGTCTTCGAACGGCTCAAAGTGAATATCGCTGGCGTGGTCTTTAATCGCCAGCAGCAAAACCATGTTCAACAGTTTGCGAACCGGAGCACTGTCAACCAATTCTGCGACGTCACTCAAGTTAACAGGGCCTTCGGCACCCACTTTGGCACTGGCCAGCTTCAACTCTTCGTCGTTTTGAAGTTCCTGAATGATCTTCTCGATACTCTCCGTCTCTTCGTTAAAGAACTTGTCGATGCAACGAAGAATCTGGGCTTCGGAAGCGACCAATAAACGAATCTCAAATCCGAGAAAACGTCGCAACTCGTCCT
The DNA here is from genome assembly GCA_947259675.1 of uncultured Pirellulaceae bacterium. Classification (GTDB taxonomy): domain Bacteria; phylum Planctomycetota; class Planctomycetia; order Pirellulales; family Pirellulaceae; genus Mariniblastus. Next base: position 2,581 of record CAMYNE010000439.1, on the reverse strand, counting down.
GCATGGACAGATTTTGAGGATCGCAAGTCGCCAGCGTTATCACTCCATCGTTCACCTGCAGCGGAACAACTCGGTAGAGTTGCGCCATCGAATCGGAAACAGCGTCCCGTGCATCTTCTGGAGGCACAACGCCTTCGATATCGACGGTTTGCAAGCCAAACTGTTCCGCCAAAGCCTGAACCAGCTGATCATCAGTGATCAAACCCATATCTTCGGCGATCCGGCCAATCATCTGAGTCGCGTTCTGATTCTGCTCTTCGACGAGCATATCTAACTGGTCATCGGTAACAAAACCGAGATCGACAAAAATTTGACCAAGGCGTCTGACGGCCATGTTGCTTACCTAAGTTATTAGAGTTTCAGTTTTCAGTTTTTTTTCAGTACTCAGTACCCGCTAGTCTTCGTATTCGTATTCGTGCTCGTCGTCCATGACCAAGCCACCTTCCTCTTCCATTTGGCGGCGAGCGGTCGCAAATCGTTTGGCCAACGAATCGGGATCCTGCGCTTTACCAAGGCAGTCTTCCATTTCGACTTTCTCGTCGAGCCAAAGATTGAACAGGCAATCGTCGGTCAGCATCATCCCGAATTTGGCACCCGTCTGAATGGCCGAGTTAATCCGAAATGTCTTGTTTTCGCGAATCAAATTCGAAACACCGGGAGTCACGACCAGCGATTCCCACGCGGCGATTCGACCGCCACCGATTCTCGGCAACAACGTTTGAGCCAAAACACCAATCAACGAAGTTGACAGTTGCGTACGAATCTGATCCTGGAGATTTCCAGGGAACGCATCGATAACCCGGTTAACTGTGCCTTGAGCACTATTGGTGTGCAGCGTTCCAAACACGATGTGACCCGTCTCAGCAGCTGTGATCGCAGCTTCGATGGTTTCGAGGTCACGCATCTCGCCAACGAGAATCACATCGGGGTCCTGCCGCAGCGCACGTCGAATCGCTTCCGAAAAACTCGGTACATCGACGCCCACTTCTCGCTGATTGATCGTCGACTTTTTGTGATAGTGATAAAACTCGATCGGGTCTTCGACCGTAATAATGTGGTGATCCACGCGCTCGTTGATGTAATTCACCAGACTCGCAAGCGTCGTACTCTTTCCCGATCCCGTTGGTCCAGTGACAAGAATCAAGCCCCGAGGTCGCATGACCAGTTTAGTGAAAACTTCCGGAACACCCAGAAAGTCCGGAGACAGCATCTCGTTTGGAATCTGCCGCAAGACCATCGCAATATTTCCACGTTGCTTGAAAATCGCAACCCGGAATCGAGCCTTGTCGGCGTAAGCAAATCCAAAGTCAGCACTTCCGACTTCTTGAAGTTCGCGCTGACAGCGCTCGGGGGCGATACTCTTCATCAACGCCACCGTGTCGTCCGGTTCCAGAACTTTGGTCTCGAGTTTGCGAAGTCGCCCGTGAAGTCGGAAAACAGGCGGCTGCCCCACCGTGATGTGAATATCACTCGCGCCCTGTTTCACGCACGCTTCGAGAAGTTTGTCAATTAATACCGTGGCCATAGTTTCGACTCAGCTAATTACGGTAACGTTGAGATTTCGATACCCTTGGAATATGCCCACCGCCACGACAAACCACACTGGTTCGCGCAAACGGATAATTGTGGACTGAATTGCGTGGGTGTAATTGGAAGGGCTGTAGTTGCTAATTCCAAGCCAGTTTGAAAGGACTCGCAATTAGTTCCTACAAGAGACGAGAGACGAAACGCATAGAAGAATGGTATGGATGAATCAGGAGCAACCAATCGGCTGCAGCGACATTGTTTGCAACCAAAAGGGGAACGTCCAAAATTAAGGCCGAAAAAGCCGAAAACGGTAGAAAACGCAAACCAACACCACCCAACCAGGGGGCTATCGTTCGTGAACTTCGTCTTGTTCCGTCTTTTTAGCAACGCGGTATACCTCTTCAAACGTGGTAATCCCTTTCAGAACTTTGTCGATCCCATCCTGGAACAAGGTTGTCATTCCTCGCTCAATCGCCATGGTCCGAATCACCGGAGTCGACTCGTTCTTGAAAATCATCTCTCTGATTTTGCTGTCCACCAACATCATTTCGTAAATTCCGATCCGACCGCGAAAGCCCGTTTTTTGACAGCTATTGCAACCCTTACCTCTCATGAAAGTGGCACTGGCAACTTGTTCTTTCGTCAGACCAACCTCATCGATGATGGCCTGTGATGGCGAAAATCGGGCACGGCATTTGGGGCAGATCGTGCGCACTAGCCGTTGCGCCATTATAGCTACAACACTACTTGCGACCAAATATCCAGGCACACCCATATCGATCATTCTTGTAATAGCACTGGGCGCATCGTTCGTATGAAGCGTACTGAATACCAAGTGTCCTGTTAAACTGGCCTGTATACCCATCGAAACCGTCTCCGCGTCTCGCATCTCGCCGACGAGGATGATATTCGGGGCCTGACGGAGCATGGATCGGATAATACGGGCAAAATCCAGCCCGATGTTGTGTCGAACCTCAACCTGGTTGATTCCCGGCAAATAGTACTCAACAGGGTCTTCGGCGGTCAGAATCTTGCGATCGGGTCGGTTGAGTTG
>CAMYNE010000438.1 GCA_947259675.1 uncultured Pirellulaceae bacterium | reverse complement strand
TTCGATCCTTGCTTTTGGAATCACACCCTCGGACTTTGTTTTCATCCACTCGAGTTCCACCTCTGCCAACTCCATTTTCGTCTTTGTGAACAAAATGACTAAATCGCGGGGCGAAATTGTATTCTCTTCCTGACTCGCCTCCTGTTCCTGGTACGAGCAGAGCGCTATTAACATGGAAATGGTACAGATTACAGACGGCAACAAAATTTTGTAGATTGACATGACTGGTCCTCTCTTTAATGTGCGATTCTGATCGTAAGGCTTCGATTTGCCACGATTCTTCTTAACAAACGGTTCTGTGTAATAGTTGGTTGGCCAAAATAATTGAGCGCGGTTGATATCAATCCTTCTGACGAAGCAACAAATGCGCTAAAGCAAGCGCGGAAAACAGCGAGCCAAGACTTTTTCGTAGATGGACGTTCGTTAGTCTTTGCTTGTTTCAAGTCGGTCTTCGATCGCCGAAATTCTCATCTCCAGCAACATGAACTGATCGCTCAATTTGTCAATTTGCCATTGCAAAATATCAACCTGTTCAAGCAGGTACTCCGGACGTTCTGGCATTTTCAGCCTCAGCTTGGCAATGTCATTTATGATCTTCAGCCGTTTGAGGCCTAGCTCGCGCGTGACAGAGGATTTTGTGTTCTTACTGTCTTTGGCCGCATCTAGCCTAATCTGGGCCAGACGAGCTTTTTCCTGCGCGTGCCGCAATTGGACTTCCTTTGGCCGAGCCGTGGAACCAGTCTCAGCCAGTTCCAATTTCGTCTGGGCAATCGCGATGTTGGACTTGAGTCGTTCAAGCACGGTCGACGGAATCAATTTCATTTTTAGCGTTTGATGTCGAGTTTGTCCGTCAATAACACCGGATAGTGAATCTTCAATCTCCCTGTTGAATTGCTCGGCAAGTTGAAGCTCAACGGCGGCAAGCTTATAGCTCAACGTCGCATGGATCAGTTCGAGGGCTTGAAGCGGTTGCTCGCCTTGCTCCGTACTTGTTTCCTGAGCCACAATTGTTTGCGTCGCCAATAAGATTACGAGCAAAACCGAAACTCTAAATCCACGTCTTTGTAGTTGACGATTCATCGCGGCACCTCTTGTTTGGACCTTGGGGTTAACCGAATGGGCTCGCAAGTTGTGTGCCAAGCATCGGAAAAACAATCCGATTCCAACAGACGCCGTCTTGAGTACCCGAGCAGCACGAGGTCGCACCATCCGTGTTTGCGATAACCTGTTGAACGTGCGAATTCGCCCGATCAATCATTTGTACGTGGCTCATGGCAATTTTCTGAAGATTGCCCGATTGACAGAACAAAACTCGTCGATGGTGTACTGTGCTAACGAGCTGTTCCGGGTATTTCCTCGAATTCATCCAATCAAGCTGACTCGCTTTTTGGAGACCGCCCGAAAATTGGGCCCAACTTGTTGAACTTACCAATGATTTCCGATGCGGAGATCACCACGGTAATCGCACCGTATAACAATAAGGTGTACAAAACACCGTCGGCAATTTCCTGGTGCTGCGTGTCGCTGGCCGGAAATAAAGCGGCCTTGAGAAGCAGGCCGAGTTGGACATTGCGCATCAGGACTTCGATTGCCACGGTGAAGGAGTCGTCGACGTTGAGCCGGTTCAAGAACGCCATCCCGTAAGTAAACCACAGCGCGATCATGGCAAACAAAAAGAGCACCACGGGTGTCTTCCAGCCGTAGGCCGTCAGCTGCAGACGACCGGCCATCAAAGCGGCGACCACGATCAGCAACAAGATCACCACGCTGGCCCGAACACACCATGCCGAAACTTTCGGGGACGCTTGGGGAGCCATTCGATAAAAAACCATGCCGAGCACAAGTGGCAGTAGCAGGCAAAACGCGACTTCCGTCAGAATTGCCCCTGCCGGCATCGAGAAATCAGCGGGCAAATCTGCTGCCGTGAAAATCTTGAGCACGAATACCGTCGTTAACAGGCAACCGAGTGAGGTGACCGCCGTCGCCGAAACCGATAACGCAAGGTTTCCTTTTCCGATGAAAGTTGCCAGGTTCGAAAATAGTCCTCCCGGCAACGCCGCTACCAAAACCATCCCAACCGCAATGCCCGTTGGCAAAGCAAACAACTTCGCCAACAGGATGGCGACAAACGGCATGACGACTATTTGCATGGCGATTGTCAGGCAGAGTCCCCTCGGAGCCCGGAACACGCCTCGGAAATCACTGAACTTGAGCGTGGCGCCCATTCCAAACATCGCACACGTTAGCAACGCAGCCGACAGGGCGTATTCGTACGTTGCATAATCCCAATTCATACAGACTCTGACCAATCTGCCATAATGATTACAACTTGACCCAATTCCCTGCCTTTCGTTGCATGTCCGAAGTCGATGATAACGGAATTCCATCTTTCGAATAGGAGAGATAAACACTCGTTTGCTGATTGCTACGATCGCTGCCTTGGTTCTAATCGTGATACTCGTAATTACAGGAAGATAGAGCCGCGTTTTTGATGCTGGGGAGGAAACGACCAATTTCCCGTGGCGAATTGAAACGTAAAATCGAAAATTCGCAATTGACGTTTGAGCATTTGTAAACGGGTGTCGATCGAACTTAGGTTGCTTCCGCCAGAGGATGATACTCGCGTCTGGGGAGAGCATGTCGTTTAACCGCGTGGGCAACGCCCCGCGCGTTTGTTAAGCAAAACGCGGCCCGTTGGGCACGCGGTTAAACTACGATCCCCCCGTAACGCCGTAATCAATACCGGGCTCATAAAGCACTGGTCGCCATTCAAGCATTCTTTTTGAAATCGTTCGACAAATCGCCATTGATCGGATGATGAAACAGAATCCGCTCAGGTTGTGTCTTTCGAAAAAACAGCGCGAAACAGATAATGTCGAGACTGCGATTTTTGATTAATCCAATCGGTTCTCACGGTGACGTGGATCCACTTCTTGCCATTGGCAAAGAACTTCAAAGTCGAGGCCACGAAGTCTTTGTCTTGACCAATGCGATTTATCGGGAAGATGTCGAGTCTCTTGGGATGCGATTTGTCCGAGTTGGCAAACGACAGGAGATGTGGCAAGTTGGAAGGGACCCGCGTATTCGTCAAACGGGAGTTGCATGGAAGCTCGCACTGAAATGGGCAGCCACCGGCACGATGCGAGAAACCTATCAGCAAATCGAACGACTGCACATCAAGGGCCGAACGGTCGTCGCGGCGGCCCTCACCAGTTTCGGCGCCCGGATCGCGACCGAGCGGCTGGGAATCCCACTTGCGACGATCGTGATTGATCCTGACAAGCTTCGCGGATCGGATTATTCGCCAGTCACTCCACCGCTGGTGCTATCGGATTGGGTGCCGCGACCGTTGAAACAACTTCAGTTTTGGTTTGCTGACCGTTTCGTGATTGATCCGATTGTAGCCCCAACAACGAATAATTTTCGAAA
>CAMYNE010000437.1:802-4237 GCA_947259675.1 uncultured Pirellulaceae bacterium | reverse complement strand
TGACATCAAAAAGCAACTCGAAGATCGTCAAAAACAACTTGGTGGAACCAACGAATTGAAAAAGAACTTCAAAAAGCTCTCGGACGTGGGCAAGAGCCCGGCAAAACAACTGGCCGAAGCGATGAAGTCAGGCGATCTGGAAGAAGCTCAGAAAGCCATCAAGAATCTCGCCGACAAGCTGAAGAAAGGCCAATTGTCAGAGACCGAAAAGAAAAAGCTGGCGAAGGATCTGAAAAACATCGCCGATCAACTCAACAAAATGGCCGATCAACATGAAAAGGCCAAACAGGAATTGAAAGAAAAAATCAAACAGGCCCAACAACAGGGAGATCTTAATAAAGCTGCTGAACTGCAACAGCAACTCGAAAAGAAACAGCAGCAGGATCAGCAACAGCAGAAAATGAAAAAGATGGCGGAGAACCTTCAGAAGTGTGCTGACTGCATGAATCAAGGTCAACAAAACGAAGGCGGAAATCCCAGGAATCAGGCGGGCCAACCAGGAAACCAGCAAGGTCAAGCGGAACTAAAAAAAGCAGGCCAGGCTCTTCAGGACCTGGCTGAGCAAATGGAAGAAATGCAACAGGAACTTGAAGAGCTGGAAGGATTGGAAGATCTTGCAAAAGACCTGGAAGACATCAAAAATGCCATGAATGACTGCCAAGGCGAGGGTGACGGAGGGGGTGACGAACCCAAATTCCAGGACTGGGCCAAGGGCAGCGGCCGGGGGATGGGCAAACGAGAAAAAGGTGAGGGTGAAACCGGAGGTTATAAATCGTCGGTCAAAGCCAAACTTCAAAAAGGTGAGACTGTCGTGACCGGTAGCGCCGATGGCAATAATATTTCGGGACGCTCGGTCAGCGAAGCTAAAGAAATAGTCGCATCCTCGATGAACAAAGATTCCGATCCGCTTGAGAACCAGAAACTTCCCAAATCGCTACGGGAACACGCTCGAGAATATTTTCAGCAAATGCGTGGAAATTAATGTTGGCTAGATTCGGTTCGGGTTGGACCAAATTCGCCGACCTAAAAATGACTCTCTTGTTCGCAGGGCCCAACCAAAATCAAGAAAGACTCAATGAAACTTAATCACGTTCTCCGTGACATCATTATCTTGATCTTGTTCTGTGGAGGATTCTACCTGCTCACACAGACCGTCAATATGCTCGGAGGAAACACTTCGATCATGGCGGCGACGAGCGAATTTTCAAAGGCTCGGCGCGACGCTGATTACTACCTGGAACGCAAAGAAAACGAGTTGGCGATTCCGCATCTTGTTAAATTGACGGAACAGGATTCCAACAACAGTCATGCCTGGTTTCACCTCGCCCGATGTAACTTCAGTCTGTTTAAACAACATAGAAAGTTAACGATCAATAGTACGTTTGAGCCAGAATCCAACGAAGAAAAGGGCACAGCGTACGCAAACCAGGCGATCAATGCATACAAAAAGGTTCTTGATTATCCGCGCTATCGGAGTTTTGCCAAAAAAGATTTGTCGATCATTTACGCGCAACTGGATGAACGAGAACTGGCGCTCAAATACCTTCGCGAAGCTGTGGAAGAACGCGCGTTCTCGTATCGGACTCGTCCCAGAGAAATTGAGTATTTAAGACCTTTGTTTGAAGATCCCGAATACCTGGCCATTGAAAAAAGGTATTTTCGTAGAGACTATTATCGTTACCAATCGAAAAAGCCCAGCGTCGACGATGCTACACCGACAAAGAAGGACCCTGCTAAGCCTTTTGGTTCATGGCGTTGGTAAGATCCCTGCCCGGGACCGTTTTTTTTGAAATCAATGAACTTGGAGAATACTGGCAGCCACCGTCGAATCGTGTTTGTCATGCAACTTCGACATTCTAATTCCTTGTGTAGCTTCAGGCTTAACGTCTCTATCGGTCGGGTTGTAAATACCTCTGAAACCAGACAGCGATCACGTCTGCGACAAATTTGACGTCTCCAGGTTGGTTGACTAATAGGTGGTCTGCACCATTCAGGGAGACCATCGCTTTTGCACCACCCGTCATCTCAAAAAGCTTCTCGGCGTGCCAGTACGGCAGCGTTTCATCTTCCATCGGGTGGAAGATCAGGTGCGGTAGGCGAATCTTCCTAACCATCGACGGCAGGTCAAGTCGTTGCAGATTTTCAATCAGCTGTCGGCGTAGAACCCAGCGTTGACCGCCAATTGCAACTTCTGCTTCGCCGTCCGCTTCAATTTGGGGGTTGGCGGTTGATAAAAAGTTGGCCAGGTGTTGGGTCGTCGAAGGCGTTGCAATTGTGACAATCGCCCTGGTTGATTCGATTTCGCTTGACCTGACCATCATCGCAGCACCTCCAAGCGAGTGTCCAATCAAGAGTTGGGGAGCTTGGTGTTCGGCGGACAGGAAAGCGGCCGCCGCATCTACGTCTTCGAGGTTCGTATCAAAATTCGATTCCGAAAAATTACCCTTGCTGTCGCCAAGTCCAGCAAAGTCAAACCGCAAGATTGCAATGCCGTGCTTGGCGAGACAGCGGCTGATTCGAACAATTGCTTTCAGATCCTTGGTGCAGGTGAAGCAATGTGAAAACATGCCGAACGCTTTCGGCGGTGTTACCTGATCGGGCCAATCGATGATTCCGCCCAGGCGGATGCCTCTGGCATTGTTAAAAAAGACGCGCTGACTGCTCATGGATCTCAATCGTAGCTGGACTGGCGAGAATTCAGAGGCTGCATCGAGGTCAATCGTGCTGGATTCCTGGAATCAGAACTTCGTTGCCTAACGTGCCATCTGAAGCTTCAAAGCTACGCCCAGATTTATCCCCCTAATTGTTAACGACCGAAGGAGCTGAATTCATTTGCAGATTTTGAATTCCTAGGTGAAACCGGTGGGCCTCCGAACGATTTGGTATCTCGGAAAGCACTGCGGTCACCCGCTGGCGGTTGAATGGATGGCGGGTTGGCTGGAGATGGTTCAAACGAAGAATTGGGCGGCGCAGCGCGATTGTTTGTCGGCTGAGAGTTGATCGGAAACTGTCCTGACGGATTGGATTGCGGTTGACGTCGATTGAATGTAGCTGGGTGGCTTGGGGGTTGTTTCAGTGAATATCCGTTTGGACTCAAATCGGCTCGTTCCCCTATCGCACGGTTGTTTGGATCTCTTCCAGACTGATAGCGGTTGTTCTGCACGCGTCTGGCACCCAAATCCGACGTTTGATTCGTGTTTTGAAGTGATCGATCAAGCAGGTCATTTGTACCTGCTGTTTGTTTCTGGGGCATTCGTGAGGCGACGGGACGAGGTTTGGTGATCAGCATCGACACGATTTCTTGAGGCGATTTGTTGCCTTGAGCGACCGTTAGCGAGTAATCCCCGACCGCCTGGTTGTAGCTGACGATGGAGGAGACCAGGGATTGTTCTGCTTGCTTCCATAGACGTGCTGCTTCCAATACCGACCCCACAG
>CAMYNE010000437.1:0-784 GCA_947259675.1 uncultured Pirellulaceae bacterium | reverse complement strand
CCGAACCCACAGCGCGAGGATTGGCGACGTAAGCGGCCCGAACCTGGTTGAGCGCGATACGCGAAGTTGCGACCGTGTCCGCTCGATCGGAGATCAACTGAATGGTCTTGGGGAGCATCGTGTCGATCCCGCGCAAGTTCACTGGAATTCGTCCTCTCGATTCAAACCATTGATAATGCGTATCGTAAGTCTGGATCAATGGAACATCGGACGGCAACGGCAACAGGTCTTCGTTGCTGCGAACCATAAATTGTTGTAGTTTTGATTGAGATTTTCCCAGCTGAATTTCGTCTGCCAAAACCTGGTTTTTTGCCGAAGCTTTGGCCGTTTTCAAGAGCATTTGCTCGTTCGAATCAAGTGGATTGGGAAGCTGTTGCATCCAGCGGAGAAACTGCTTTGAATTCAGAAGGCTGGCCCAATCGAAATGAGTTTCCCAGTACTGGCTGATCATTTGCTTTCGATGTTGAATCGGGGTCGTTTCGAGCATTTCCAGTAACTTGACCGGCCGACCGGGTAGCGGATCAGGTACGTTGTCGACCTGGTAGCGTTGCATGATCTGTCTTGCCTGTTTCAGATTGGCGAGTGATTTGCGTTTCGCCAGATTTGGAGATTGGTTTTCTTGAAGCGATTGTTGAAACTGGGTTGATTGAATGGTGCGCTGCTCTTTTTGCGTTTGTTCGAACGACGACTGAATTGGCGAGGCAAAGGCACGCGAGAAAGAACAGCGAGCAGCCTGCAAGGAACGCATTCGCGAGCAGATCGACGGCATCAACGAGCAGATGCG
>CAMYNE010000436.1 GCA_947259675.1 uncultured Pirellulaceae bacterium | reverse complement strand
TTCTATGGTGGTACCGGTCTGCTGATTGCCGTCAGTGTGGCGTTTGATCTGGTTCAGAAGATTGATAGCCACTTGATCATGCGAAACTACAAGGGACTGTTAGAGTAGCCTTGGTTCGACTGGTACGTTGATCACGATTACACGAACATCATGGCTGAGTCAGTTTTGGCTCAGTCATTTTTCTTATTGAAACCAAGATTGATAAATACCAGCGCATCGTAATCGTGTGGGCAACGCCCAATGGCACTTACTTTAGGACCCAACCTCTCCCAAGTTTTGGGAGAGGTCGACGTCTCAGCGTCGGGTGAGGGTTGTTGATTCCGCAAGGAATCTTTTCGTTTCACTCTCCCGGACCCTCACGTGTCGCCGGGAGAGGGTGTCGAGTCGCCGTAAAGTAAGTGGCCATTGGGACAACGCCTCGCGCGCTCTAAACTGGCAAATCGCGGCCCGCTGGGCACGCGGTTAAACGAAGCAGGGGAATTTCTTTATCAATTCCGGATTCAATTATCGCAACTCTGAGCAAGATAGTTTCCCAGCTCAAACACCAAACAACCGTTTTGCGTTATCCGTCGTCAACTTCGCGAGTTCTTCTAGCGAACATTCACGCACATCGGCAAGGCATTGGGCCGTGTGTTTTACCAGCGCCGGTTGATTCGGTCGTTGTCCACGTTTCGGATGGGGAGAAAGGTAGGGAGAATCCGTTTCGATTAAAAGTCGATTATTCGGAACCATTTTTGCCACTTCCCGAAGCTCGACGGATTTCTTAAACGTAACCATGCCCGCAAAGCTGATATGCATTCCCCACTCCAGGCATTGTTGAGCCGTTTCCGGAGCGCCAGTGAAGGAATGCATGATCCCGTTGACCGGTTGCGTTTTCGCAAACGGCCGCAGGCGATCGAGGATGTCCTGTTCACAATCCCGCATGTGAATCACAAGCGGTTTACCCGTCTCGTTGGAAAGTTCGATATGCCGATCGAACCAGGCGAGTTGGGTTGCAAACGGACAATAGTCCCAATAACGATCGAGTCCCGTTTCACCGATTGCAACCGCCTTCGGGTGTTTGATTAGTTTTTTGATTTGAGCCCAATCAGTTTCATTGGCAGCCGCACACTGGTTCGGATGTATGCCTACGGCAGCCCACACAACCACGTGCTGCTCGGCAATCTCGATGCAAGCGTAGCTGGAGGCAACCGTTGTTCCGATCGCCACAATGCCGGTCAAACCTGCCTCCAAAGCATTCGTGACGACTTGATCGAGAATGGGTCTTAGCTGCTTATCATCAAGATGAGCGTGCGTGTCAAATAATTCCATAGGATTAACTCTGTCGCGTTAACAATGTGACTTTAGAGTAGATGAAACCGCAGCGGCTACCTCGCGTATTATCAAAACTGAATTGCGTTTATGATATGCCCCTGCACAACTACGGGGAACAAAATGACCAAAATCGACCAGTTTGAGAGTATCTTTCGGGCGGCTGCAAAGGATAAGTTTGAACCCGAAGATGTCCGAGTTGACAAAGTGCTGATCGTCACCGACAAGGACGCGACCGGTAGCCAACCGTTTATCGAGGAGGTTCGGGCCTTTCTCAAAGTCTTCTCTGAAGAGTACAACCCCAGGTGGGAACAAGTTAATGGAGATGCATTCTCCAGCGTCAATGAATTGCTTGAACTGGTAAACCAGCAGAAACCCGATTTGATTTGCACTTATCGCAATCTGCACACTCCAGCAACCGAGTTTCCCTACAGCCTGGGAGTCTATGTCGATGTGTTAACTCAGGCGACGACCGTTCCAATTCTGCTAATGCCGCGGATGGAACTTCAAACGGACTCTGAAACAAGGAAGTTGATCCAGACAGGAACGGCAAAAGTGATGGCCATCACCGACCATCTTGCCGGTGATCACCATCTGGTCAATGTTGCCGCCAAACTGGTTCGGACGGGAGGCAAACTGTTGTTGACGCACGTCGAAGATCAATATTACTTTGAGCGTTTTCTTTCCGTGATCGACAAGATCGCCGACATCGATTCGGAAATCGCCAAAGAATCGATCTTGGAACAGCTGCTTGCCGAACCGCGAGATTACATCGAATCGTGTCGTCAAGTCATTGAGGAATCGGGAAACGTAGAAGTCGAATCGATTGTGACCGTCGGTCACTTGATGAAAGATCATCTCCAGATCATCGAAGACAACCATGTTGACTTGCTGATTTTGCATACCAAAGACGACGACCAATTGGCGATGCATGGATTGGCTTATCCTTTGGCGGTTGAGATGCGAACGATTCCGATGCTGATGATTTAACACCGATTTGTGCGACTGCCACCGCAGACGTTTGCGACCCGCTGATTCGAAGAACCAACGCCAGTGTCCTGCGTTAAACGAGCCGACTGCACTGACGGCCAAAAATAACCGACATTAACCAAGGATTGAGAAGCCAAGTACCATGTCCACCATTTCACTGATTGCGGAAGCAGGAAAAGTCAGCTGGCCAATCACGGTTATGTTTGCAATGTTGTTGGTTGGGCTGATCGCTGCGCTCGCACTGGAAGAAAAGATTCATGCCAAGAAGTCGATCATTGCGGGGAGCTTTGCGATCGTTTGCCTGTTGCTGGCGACGTTTACCGGTATCCTGAGTTTTGAGCAGATCGTTGTGGGTTCCCATCGCGTGGTGGTTCCCGGAGGCGAAGTTGATATCGAATTTTCAGCACCTGTCGATATCGAGTTTTATCCGGAAGGCAGCACGGAAAAAACCGACGAGATCGCGCTGGATGACGAAGAGGGCGGGCCGGATCCCGCCGCAGTCGACCAAAATCACCATTCTTCACTGCACGTCGACGGTGAACGGCTGAAAACACCGGTCTACATCCCCGGGATCGATTGGTCTGTGATCGCAATCATCCTTGGTTCGAGCCTGTTTGTAGATGTGACAAGCAAATCAGGGCTGTTCACCTGGATTGCGATCAAAGTCACTAAGGCATCGAAGGGTGATCCGTTCTTGTTGCTGTTTTTTTACGGGTTCATGACGGTCGTCTTTTCGGCCGTATTGAATAACGTCACTGCGATGATCATTGTCGGTTCATTAACGGTCGTTTCCCTGGAAAAACTTGATCAAAGAAAACTGCTCCTCGGGTTCCTGTTGATTGAAGGGCTGCTTACCAACATTGGCGGTTTGTTGACGCTGATCAGCAGTGTCCCCAACATCATTATCGGGACGGCAGCCGATATCAGTTTCACCACCTTTTTAATCAAGTCCTCACCGTTTGTGCTGGTTTCGACGTTGCTGACTCTGTGGATGGGATCGGCTCTTTTCAATATTAAGCGTTTGAAGACGGCTGATGAAAAATCAGTCGCAAAGCAATTGGTGGAGAGTTTTGACGAAAATGATGGCGTCAAGAGTTGGGGCTTTTTCAAATTTGCGGCGGTGATGCTGGTGCGGTGATGCTGGTTTTATTCATTCTCGTGATCGCCACGACATCTGCACTGCCCGGAATCAGCAATCTTGGGATGGGTTTTGTCGCAATGTCGTTCGCCACGATCATGCTTTGGCGGTTTAAATCGGAAGTGAATCGTTTTTACAGCGCTATCGATTGGGACTTGATCGGCTTCTTTATGGCACTATTTGTCGTGATTTACGTAATGGAACACGCCTTGGTTTTGCACGCCATCGGCGAAGGTCTCCAAGCCGTCTTGCAGGACATCAAACAAGTTCCCCCCAGTCGGATGGATGCAACGACATTGCTGTGTGGATCTGCCGTTTTCAGTAGCGTGACGGACAACATTCCACTCGCGGCCATGTTTGGCAACATCCTTCACGATCTGGGAACGCCAAACGATTCAACGCTGTGGTGGTCCGTCATCTTTGGAGCCAACTTGGGTGGCAATCTTACTCCGATCGGTTCCGCGTCGACCTTGGTCGCCGTTACGATCATGCACAAGCACAAATTGCCGATGACATTTATGGGTTTCGTTAAAGCGGCGGTGCCTTACGCGATCGTGCAAATCGTTTTGGCGATCCTATACGTGTTGTACGTTTTGCCGTACTTGAATTTCTAACGGTTCGCAACTCGACAACAGTAGCCGAGTCCCAAGATGAGGCTCCCACCGCGTGAACGCAGGGGTTTCCTGGTGGTCGGGTGTTTGTCGGTCAGTGTCTAGAGCATTTTCAAAGCTATTGTTCAGGGGCTGGGGCATCCTGCGCTGGAAGCCACAGCCACGCTTGCGAATA
>CAMYNE010000435.1 GCA_947259675.1 uncultured Pirellulaceae bacterium | reverse complement strand
ACGCGGGGGCGTCTCCCGAGGTAGGCGAATTGCACCCATCTCAGATCTGAAATCTGAAATTCTTGACGAGTCACGTTATTCCTCTTGAATCCGACACCAACCTTGATTTTGATTTCGGAGAAACGAACGCGTGTCCGCAACTGTTCTCCCTCGACTCCAATCAAATATTATGCCAAACTGAAATCTCACGATTTGGTATCTTTTGGTCGTCGTCGATGCGTCTTCGAAAAACAATTCGAATATTGTTATGTATCGGGTGCGTGCTTTTCACGTTCAACACGGCTTGGGCAGACGATGCTCTTGAACGAATCAACAATACGACGCAGTATCGGCGCCCCATCTCAATTCAGCTGGACAAAGATGGTTCGACACTGGTCGTTGCCAATCGAGACTCAGGTTCGATTTCTTTGATTGACGCGAACTCGCTCAGCACCACCGGCGAATTCGAGCTGGGAAAACGACTTTCGTGCATTGAATATTTGAATAGTGCGAATTTGTTCGTTGCAACGGATCTTGAGCAACACAAGGTATTTTGCTTTCAAGTCGACACGGCAGCTGACAAGGCTAACGTTAACCTGATTTGGGCGAAACCAACTCCACAGTCTCCGTCGGTTGTCAGAGCAAATTCGAGCGAAACCAGGTTTGCGATCGCTGGTTTGTGGTCACGGCAGATCGAGCTGGTTGAAACCGAGGATTGGTCCAGCGGTAGATTCAAGACCTCTGTTACGGTCGATCTGGATTTTTGCCCGGGTGACTGCTTGTGGATTGCGAACGATCGACTGTTGGTCGCCGATGCATTCGGAGATCAGTTTGCGATCGTTCAATCAACTTCCAAAACCGTGATTCCTTTTCGCGTTCAAGGGCATCGCACTGGTGGTCTTTCATTGTCGACGGACGGACAATGGGTCGCGTTTTCAGATCAGCGGTTAAACCCGCTTGCCCAGTCGACTCGCAACGACGTGCATTGGGGGCTGATGGTATCTAACCAACTTCGCTGGTTGCCGGTCAGCAAATTGTTGACGGCGACAGCTTCCGACGAATTGGGCGATTTAACGCGGGCATTTTCGAATCAGCCGATTGGTCGCCCTGAAGATGCCAAGGCGGACCTTGGCCAATTAGCGATCGCCAGCAACGGTACCGTGGCAATTACCGTCGGAGGCGTCGACGAATTGGCGATTGGGCGCCAGGATGACGATGGTTTTGCGTTTGTACCGGTTGGTCGTCGACCGATTGCCGTCGTAATGAGCGTTGATGGTGAGCGTTGTTTTGTTGCCAATCTATTTGATGACTCGATCTCCGTTGTGGATCTCGACGATTTCGAACTGATCGAGACGATTTCATTGGGACAAATGCCCCAACCGGACCTTGCCCGGAAAGGCGAGCGACTTTTTTTCGATGCGCGACTATCTCATGACGGGTGGATGAGTTGCCACAGTTGTCATGTCGAAGGCCACACCAACGGGATGCTCAACGACAATTTTAGCGATCAATCGTTTCATACGCCCAAACGAGTCATTTCGCTGTTGGGTCACGGCGATACTTTGCCACTGGCCTGGACAGGTGGGCAAGTCGACTTTGAGTCACAAGTTCGCACATCGATCGAATCAACGATGCAGTCGGATGAACCGGCGACTGATATGCAAGTCAGCGCGATCGCAGACTTTATTCGTCGGTTGCCTCCTCCGCCGGCCGTCAACGTAGCACGCCAGCGTGTCGATCTTGAAAAACTTTCCAATGGAAAAGAGCTGTTTCGCACACTGGATTGTATTCGCTGTCATACGCCTCCCACTTATACGACCCCGGAGACGTACGAGGTCGGTGTCCGCGACGAAAATGGCGAACTCCGGTTCAATCCACCTTCGCTAATTGGGCTCGGGCAGCAAGACCGTTATTTTCACGATGGTCGATATAAAAAACTGCAAGATTTGTTCACCCAAAACGAACACCAGTTGCCGCGAAAATTGACGGATCAAGAAATGTCCGATCTAATTGTTTTTCTGAATAGCCTTTGAAAAACGACTCTTTTGACGCTCTAATTTAGAGCTGTCTGTTAGATTGATGGCGAAACCGGGTGATTGCATAAAATTCTTGCTCATCCATTGCTGATGGCTCTTAACTCTAATCCCGCGTTACACGATCTGCGGCAAAGCCGCGACTCTTGGTGGGATGATTGAACGGCATATAAAATTCTATTTGGGAGAAAAAAATGGTGAAAACGATAGTTTTGGGAGCGCTGGTTCTGGCGCTTGGCGTTGGAGTTGCATTTTTTTACGGCTGCGGCCCGAGAGCTGAGGTGGCAGCGAACAAAGTAATTGCGCAATTGGATAAAGTTCTTGGAAACCTTGAAGTCAAGCGCACCAAGATCAAACAAAATCGTGAGAAGATTGTCAAAAAGCTCGCGAACAGTCGCGATAAACGCGTGGGCGCTGAAGTTCGACTTGAGCTGTTCGAAAAGAAAAAAGCTGCGTCTGAAGCCAAGTTGGAAAAGACAAAACAGGACCTGCAAAAGCTGAAGGGAATCATTGAAGAAGCGAAAGCCTCCGAATCCGGCACGGTCACGCGCAACGGCAAAGATTTTACCACCGAAGACATTGCCGCTTCGGTTGTCAAACTGACTCAGCAGTACAAGCTCGACGAAGCGAACGTCAAGAATTTGCAGGTCAGTATTGACGCATTATCGCGATCGGTCACCGTCCTGAAAACTCAGGAAAAATCGGCCACCGACCTGATGATCAATCTAGACAACAAAATTGCCGAGATTGATAACAAGAAGATTGCCGTGGATGCCGTTCGCCAGGCATCGGTTCTTTCCGGTGACGATGCGTCCATCAGCGACGACATCAACGCTTTGAACAAGGAAATCGAGGATATGTTCGTGGAGGTCGAATCCGCTTTACGTGTCGAAGAAGAAAAAATCAACGCGATGCAGGCGGAAACCGATGCCGTCGACGAACTCTTGGCTGAACCAACTGATTTGGGCGGCCTCATGGACGACATCGACGCTCTCCTTGGCGACTCCAACGGTAACGGCGAATAAACGCTTTACAATTTGAATATTTGCCGGTCAGTTGGTGTGATGCACCGACTGACCGGATTTTTGCGACTGTTTCTAAGTCCTTTTATCTGGTTTTACGATGGCTCGTCCGATGAAGTCAATTGTTGTTGGGGTCCTCATTGCCGCACTCGGCCTGATTGTTTTGTACGCGTTTGTTAACAATCTTGTGCAGCCACGCGGTGAGGTCATTGGCCAGAAACTTGGCGACGAAAACAAGATCTTGACGACGGAACGAGATTTTCGGGACAAGATTACCGAATTGCGGATTCAACGCGAGAAAGTCGACCGAGGGATCAAACGTCTGGAACTGCGAAAAACCGAGACGTTGAAATATCTCAAAGACAAAGGGATTCGCTCATCGGCCGACGTGACTGACGATACGGAC
>CAMYNE010000434.1 GCA_947259675.1 uncultured Pirellulaceae bacterium | reverse complement strand
CTTTGCCGGTCACCCAAATGCCAACCGATGCTCCCCAATTGTCGGCCTAGAGCGCATTTGACATTGGTGTAGCGTCGTTTCGTCGGTCCTGCGGGAGAGAAACGGCGCCGCGACCGCTTTACGACCGTGCGACACGCACTAGTGAAGACAAAAACTGCTTGAAGATGGTTTTGATTTGGATGCGGCGGCAAGTCCGTTTGGCTTGCCGCCGTTTGAAAAAGTCAGATCGAGATTTTGGTCAGTGTTCAGCCAAGACGCCTGCCAATTCAAACGTCAAACAGCTTGTTGCGGGCTTGTTTCACCACTAACAAAGTCGCTTCATGGTGGACGCGTTTCTCGGCGGAGATCGCATAGAACTTGTCGAGCACCTCCGGGATTCGTCCCACCAAATGAACGCCGTATTGCTTCTTGATTAACCCTTCGATTGCCGTTGGTATCGGGAAAAGTCCCTCGCCAGCCTGGCCAAAGACTTTCAGCAGAGCACTATCCTCAAACTCGGCAACGATGTCGGGGTAAATATCATTGTCGTCCATCCAGATATCGAGCGACCTGCGCACAGCCGTATGATCGGTTGGCAGCAAACAAGGAGCATCGGTCAGGGATTGAGGAAAGCCCTTTTTGTACCGCTTGGCCAAGCCGGGTGTCGCCAACATCGACATCCCACATTCGCCTAATTTGTGGTTGTAAACTTTGAACTCCAGCGTCGGTGGCGCTGGAGCATCGGAAATCACGAGGTCCAGTTTATGAAGTGCCAAATCCGACAGCAGTTGATCCAGCTTTCCTTCGTAACAAATGGCGCGCGGGCGATCTTTCATATGCAACGCCGGTTTGAGCAACTCGAACGCGACATGCTTGGGAACGACATCGGGAAGACCTACGACGAAACGTTTCCGGTTCCCCTGATGGCCAGTTTTGATGAACTCGCGAAGTTCATGGCCAAGTGCAAAAATTTCTTCGGCGTAGCCATGCACTTGTTTTCCAAATTCGGTCAGCACCAATCCGCGACCTTGTTTTTCGAACAGTGGTCTTCCAACCGACTTTTCCAGCTCTTTGATCTGGGCTGCCACGGTCGGGCGGGCCAAATGCAGTGATTCCGCGGCTGCAGATACGGTTCCTGTTTTGACGGTCAGCCAGAAATAGAACAAATGGTGATAGTTGAGCCATTCCATGATTTCACTTTCACACGGGCCAACGCCACAAATTCAAAACGAAGAAAAAAACTACTTTCTGATTATATTATTACTTTTTTTCTTCTTATGCAAAGTGGCGTATAAATGAGAAAATAAATCGAGCAAACGCAAGAGGACTTCACTCGGGATGGGCGGTCAGTACGATTTCATTCTTGACAACGAACACCGTGCGGCAAGCACACCAATGCAGTGCTTTTGGGCAATATCTTGGTGGGAACAAAACGTCCTGCGGCGACATTGATGGTGGCCATCGACGTCCGAGACGGTGGGATGGTTTTTCGCAAACGAGGCTTCGGAAAATCCAATTTATTGGCCGTTGGTTCGCAGCTTGTCATTCTCGATGAGAGTGGTGATCTAATTGGCGGCCAGCTCAACGAAGAGGGTGTGTCGGAACTCTGGAGAATTCCTGCATTGTCCAAGACTGCCTGGACCGTGCCCGCGCTGGCTGGCAGGCGATTGCTGTTGCGTAACGGTAGTGAACTCAAAGTTTATCGATTCCCGTGACTTGGCATGCATCGTTTCGCTTTACGACGCGATCATTCAATTCAACGACCAGATCGTGAAATTCAGAAACGTTGCGAACGAAACCCACAAAACATAAGGAACCATTAGAGCCGCCGCCAGTTTGGAATGTCGATAAAAAAGCCCAATCGAAACCGCGATCGATATCCACAAGACAACGATTTCAATGGCCGCCCAGCCGGGTTGTTGCAAACCGAAAAAGAGAACGGACCACAGGATGTTTAAAAGCAAATGAAACGCAAACCATCCCAACGCGAGTCTGGACTTTGCAAATCCTGATTGCTTCCAAACCAGCCACGCAGCGACCGCCATCATCAGATACAAAACCGACCACACCGGTCCAAAAATCCAGTTGGGCGGGTTCCATGACGGCTTGTTCAACTCGACAAACCAATCACTGCTGACGCTCGATGAGGTCGCAAATCCGCCGATCGACGCAGCCAGAAAACAAATGGCAATTGAAACGACGAGCCCCATTGCAAGAGTGATCTTTGATGGAGCTTCCCATTTTTCATTCATCATTGACGGTCTCTTTTTGGTTCATGTGCGTGTCGCACGGACGTATAGCGGTTGGGGCGCTCTGATTGCCGGGCGAAACCGACGAAAGACGCTAAACTTAAACCAAGAGCGCTCTGGAGAATTCCGTGCTGATTCCGGCGTAACGGTCGGGACGTGTGTGCGTTCCTTTAATTTCCCAGCGTAAGTCAGGCAACAGAAAAATGCGATCCAGATGGTCGGGCTTGATTGAACAGGAAACAACGAATTCAACAGCGTCCATGCTCCGTTATCTCACAGGCTCCTGATCGAACGATCCGTCCCGAGGTGAAAGTTTTGAAGTTGCGCGTTTTTGGAATCCCGACGCGTTAGCGAGGAAGAGTCGGCATTTTTCTCCGACTCGCTCACGCTTCGGGTTACCAATTCCAAGCGAAAACGACGCTAGCCCAACTTCAAAAGGTGAAAGCCTGGTTCGCAATCAGGAGAGCTTGTTGAGTTGGACGCCGTGAACTTTGAACTCTAACCTCCTGCCGATTCGGGGCGCTGCGGGCGGTCGGGACGGGTGTCCTTGGCTCGGTTTCCGTAGTTCCCGCCACCTCCTCCACCTCGGCTGAAAAGAGACCCGATGCCGCTGCTGAATTCATCCTTGGAAATCGCTTTGTCGCCATCTTTGTCCAAGGTCTTCAGGCGGTCGGCCATCCGGTTGCCTTCGAGTTCGTCTTCCGTCACCTTGCCGTCCTTGTTTGCGTCCATCCCGTTGAACATGCTCATCGGGTCGAACCGTCGGTTGCCTCCCCCTCGTTCACCGCCCGCGCGACCACCGGTTGGCGGTTCCGCTTCGTCCGCTTTGGCAAGCAGGCTTGCATCCGGCTCTACTGTTTCGCCTTTGTCGGCAACACAGTACAGATGGTTGGAGCTCCGGAGGATCATCCGGTCGTTGCTCACGGCGGGTGTGCCCCAGAAGATTTCCTTGTCAGCCGTAACCCGGTTAATGGCGACCTGCTGCAGTTCTTCACCCAAGTCGAATACAAACATCTGTCCGCTGCCATTGAGGTAAAACATTCGGTCGCCAACAACGATTGGCGAAGGGTAATCGAGCGAACCCATACGGCCGCCAGTTTGTTGCGCACCCTTCAAACGAACCTGCTCGACTCGTTCACCGCTCTCAGCATCAACGACCGTCACAACCCCACGCGAAACGACGTACAGTTTCGACTTGTGACGAACCGGCGAGG
>CAMYNE010000433.1 GCA_947259675.1 uncultured Pirellulaceae bacterium | reverse complement strand
TGAATGCAATGAAACCCAAGACAAAATTCATATAAGGCAAAAACTTGTCTAGCGCCTTCGCATCGACGGAGGTATCCATCCCGGGAAGGTAAAGCTGTCGTAACAACATCCCTGTGGCGATCCAGCCGGTGACCTTGGGAAGTCTGACGAGTGCAAATAGTTCTCCGCCCACGATTCCCGCAACCAAAACGATTGCCATGTTGAACAACGGGTCATCGAAATGAAGATTATTAAAAAAATCCATTGGCTTGGGCAAAAAATGTGCGGGTACCCCGTCTCAACCGTAAATCAACCACTTCTCGCAACACAAGCATCCAAATGCTGCGAATACGAACTCACCGAGCCCGGATATTAGATGCAACCATCTTAAAGGCCGCTCCCACGTTTGTGAATCCGAAGGCGGCCTAAGACGCCTCAACGTCGATGTAAAAATTCCGATCAAGCTCAAATGACTCGATGTCTGAGTCCCACGTCAATGTTTGCGGTTCCTCCGTAGGCGTCAGCCGAAGTTCTTTGCCGTTGATCGTGACACGAATCGGAATCGAAAAGCCGTCGACAACATTGTCGAAATGGTATGCAAGCGTTGTGCCATCGAATTTGTATTTGAGTACCGGGATATCGGTTGTGCGCAGGTATTGGTCAAAAAACTTGTTGAAATCGATGCCGGATTGCTCGTTGATATAGGATTCGACTTGTTCGGTCGTCACCGTTTGATGCCAGAACGTTTTGTTCAATCCGCGCAAAATGGAACGCCATTTGTCGTCATCGTTGACCACATGTCGCATCGTGTGCAGCATGTTACCACCCTTGTAATACATGTCACCCGAGCCCGATTTGTTGACGTCGTACGTGCCAATGATAGGAGAGTCGTTTTTGATTCGTTTGCGGCAACCGATGACGTAATCTTCTGCTTCCTGCCTGGAAAAGTGATATTCGACAAACAAATTCTCGGAATAGTTCGTGAAGCTTTCGTGGATCCACATATCGGCCACGTCGCGCATCGAAATGTTATTCCCAAACCATTCGTGCCCGGATTCGTGAACAATGATGAAGTCAAATTTCATACCCACGCCGGTCGCACTTAAGTCAGTCCCGCGGTAACCGTTCTTGAATCCGTTGCCGTAAGTCACTGAGCTTTGATGTTCCATGCCCAGGTAGGGGACGACGACCAGTTTGTAGCTGTCTTCGTAAAATGGATACTTTCCGAACCAGTGTTCGAATGCCTCGATCGTCCGTGGTGCTTCTTTGAAATGGGTTTCGGCTGTTTCCCGCTGGTGTTCGAGAACCCAATAGTCGAGATCCAATTCGCCAAACTCGCCCTTGTATTTTTCCGAAAAATTTACATAGTTGCCGATGTTGACGTTGACGCCATAGTTGTTGATCGGTTGAGTTACGACCCAATGATACGTTTTGGTTTTAGCAGCCTCGTTATGGTCGGTTTTTTCCAAGCGACCATTGGAAACTGCCGTTAAGTCTTCGGGAACGGTGATGCTGATCTGCATGCCATCGTCCGGCTCGTCGTACCCATGGTCCTTGTTCGGCCACCAGATACTTGCGCCAATCCCCTGACACGACGTTGCGATAAAGTGGTTTTTGTGTTCGTCTTTTTGCCAGGAAAAACCGCCGCTCCAAGGCGGACTTTTACTCTCGACCGGCGCGCCTTCGTAGAAAATTTCGATCTGATCGTTCGCTCCCATGCGCAACGGCTCTTCAAACTCGATCCAATACACGTTGCCGTCGCGTTCGATTTTTAGTTCGTTTTCGCCGTGCAAGACTTTGGTGATAACGAGCGGCTCCTGTAAATCAATCTGCATTCTCTGCCCCGATGAAAGTACGGAGAATTTGATGATATTGGATCCCTTCAGAGTTCTGGTTTCAGGAAAGACCTCGATAGCAAGTTGATAATGCTTCAAATCCCACCAGCTGCGTTCGGGTGTCACCGAGCCGCGCAAGCGGTCCTGGTCCGTAAATTCTCGATCCGGATCGACAATCGCGTTTTGAGCAACAACAATCGTGCTCAGCGGCGAAAGTATTAGTAGCATCAAAAAAGAAAAGGTTGTGTGAGGCATCGTATCCTGACCTGCAAAGCGGAATTCTTTTACCGACAAACGCCGCCAATTATAGCCTGAGATCACGATTGATTGACCCGTTGTTTTTGGCCATAACTTTGTTGGTTGGGATCTTCAATTTGTTGATTTTGACTCATTCTCGGCAGTTCTGGGGAAATCCGTGCGCCAAAATCGAAAGCCAATGTAAATTGAGCAAAATCGTCTGTTCGCTTTGTAATGCCGATCTCGTTTCGCGCTTTTATCATGACAAGTACCGTGAATACCAGCGCTGTGCGCAATGTCAATTGATCTTCGTTCCCATGGCCCATCATCTCTCCCGTACCGAGGAAAAAGCCGAATACGATTTGCATCAGAATTCACCAGACGATCAGGGATATCGGGACTTCCTAAGCCGCATCTTTGCGCCCATGCATGATCGACTGGCGGCAGGAAGTAAGGGCCTCGATTTTGGTTCGGGCCCCGGACCAACGTTGTCAGTCATGTTCGAGGAGGCTGGCTATTCGATGACAATCTACGATCCGTTCTATGCGGCTGACGAAACGGCTTTGAGAGAACATTATGACTTTGTCACAGTCAGTGAAGTGGTTGAACACTTCCGCGAGCCAAAAGAAGATCTGGATCGTGTCTGGTCGTGCGTCAAACCCGGCGGACTTCTCGGCATCATGACCAAACTGACGTTGGACGTAGAATCGTTTGCCAGCTGGCATTACAAGAATGACCGTACTCATGTCAGTTTCTTTTCAAAGGAAACATTTAAATGGTTAGCAAACAGGTGGAATGCAGATTTGACTTTTTTCGGCAACGATGTCATTGTAATTTCGTCTGTTCCAATCCGAACAATGGAACAATTAGAAAATCATCAGCGTTAGAAATCCCAGAAAAAAGTTATTCGACCTTCGATTCCGAAGCTTAGAAACGGCCCAATTCCCGCTCGCTAATTAACCAACACGTCATCATCAAGCTCAAAGACTCACGTCCACACAAATTTATTTATGAAGTGCATCCAAAAAAAGATGGGCAAGGGAATTTGCAAGTCGTCGTCGAGACTGAAGTAGATTCTGAATCTCCAGCCGAATCGTTTGATGTACTTGTACAACCGCTAGACGAATCCAAAAAAGATCGTCGGCAAAATATTTGGGTTGAAAAAGTTGAATTGAAACAGGATCCTCGTCGAGTCGAGCTTTCAGTGGACTCGGATGACGACGCGAAGTTGCAGGAAATGATCTCCGACTTGAAGAAACAGTTGAAAGCGCTGCGAAAGGAAGTCAGAGAGCTGAAATCAGATTCGTCATCCGGCCCTGATCAGCCAGGAAAAGGCTCCAGCGTTGGCGAGGGATTCTATCGGTTGAAGCTTCGTGAAGTCCCCAAAGACGAGTCCAGCAAAGACCAACCGGACGACCAGGAC
>CAMYNE010000432.1 GCA_947259675.1 uncultured Pirellulaceae bacterium | reverse complement strand
CAGTTCGTAAGAAGCAACCGCCTTATCGATCGCCGGCATCTGTTTATTGACCAACTCGCGTAACGTGGCTCGACGGCGCAGACGAACAGAAAAAACTTCTGGGGGAAGCTGCAAATCATCAATGATAATTCGCTCCATCTTTTTCATGTCCATGTCATCCCCGACTGGATACAGTGTGTACGGATCAAATGCCTTACCCAGAAAACCCGCGGCACCCCCCTTCCCCACCACGTTGCTTTCCTGCAACGGTCGAGGCAACATGACGAACGGCAACATCGGCACATCGACCGGTTTCATCTTGACGATATGAGAACCAAAATTTGGGAAATCCTTAGGCGACGGAGGCTCCAGCTGGCCCGAAGGACTAACTTTGTCCGTCGTGTATCCCGTCATCATCTGGTAAATCGCCGCGGTGTGATTAAAAAGTCCAACCGGCGTATAGCTCATCGAACGAATGAGGGTAAAACGATCATTCAGCTGAGCCAGTTTGGGCAGTGTTTCGGCGAATTTGATACCGGAGAGCTTGGTTGAAATGGGTTTAAACACGCTTTTAACATTGTCGGGCACATTTTCTTTCGGATCCCAGAGATCGAGATGACTGGGTCCGCCCTGCAAATAAACGAGGATGATGCTCTTGGCTTTGTTCCAGCCGGGAGCCTCGGCCATGGGTAAAGCTGCGTTGGCAGCTTGCAGTTTCAGAAGGCTGGCCAGTGAGAATCCAAACATGCCGCTGCCACCAACGCGAAGGACGTCGCGACGCGTGACCTTCAGTTCGCGGTCACAAAGATCTTTTCCGGGTTGCCCTACAATTCGAAACATGAGAATTCGACTTTCGTGTTTTTTATCTGTTAAACAAAAATGAGGGACTATTAATTAATGCCCAAGCCAAATCCTGGGCAGCGGTTAAACGATGATTGGCCAATTGGGCTTCGCTCATTTTGACATCTTTTTCCAACTGCGCCAGTTTTGCATCCGGCGGAATCGGCTTGCCCACGCGGGCCAGTTTTTCGCGTAAACGAACGATCTCGGGATTGATTTCAATTGGCTTTTGTGATGCCGCGACCACTTCTGTAAGGTTTTTTAGTTTTAGATCGCTTTTTTCAAATGCCTGAACCAATACGGCCTTGGTATCGGGTTGCCATTTTTCTTCCGGTTTGGTCAATTCTGCCAGCAGCGCTTCCGAAAGGCTAAGACCGACTGGTTCGTGATGGCGAGTCAATGAAAAACGAAAGTGCCCAATCTGGTGCTGATCGTCAAAATTCTGGTGCATCAAAAACCGAATCAAGGTTCCGCCTGAATAGCCAATCGGCATTTTTAGTTGAAACGATGCCCAGCTAGTTTTGCCAATCGCGTTACTGATCGCCCAACCGCGATTGTTCGACGTATTGCCGTCGAATACCTGTTTTATGTCGAAGGAAGGTTGTGCGATATTTGCCACGGCCGATTCGATTTCGACCTTCTTCCACTCATCAGGTTTGTCCGGGTGAGCCACCTCGATTTGGAGTTCGGTCAAGACGAGATTGCCATTTTCAGCCAGTCCAGGCCCTTTCGCTGGCAACGATTCATCTGGAAGCAACTCCAGACGAACGGCTGAGACGCCTGTCAAATCGGTTTGCGAAACAACCGTATAAAGGTCTTTGCCTTTCTTTTGCTTAACGATCACGCTTCGATCGCTGCGAGCCTCGATGGTTCGACCGTTTTGGGAAGTCAATTTCAAGGGCGCGATCGGATGCCACTGAAGCGAACGAAGTTGCATTTTTGTCCACGCGTCAAAGCCGCCCGAACTGGATTTGTAATCTTCAAGCGCCTTTTTCGCGTCCGAGATCGCTTTCGTACGAGCCTCCTCCTTCTTCAGCAGATCGGGATCGAGCTTTTTGATGGCTTCGTCTAGCGATTTAGTTACGACCGCAATCGCATCCACCCGTTCCTTTTCCAGCCCCGGAAGTTTTTCGGCGACGAATGTTTTCTGTCTATCTCTGGTGGCGACCAGCTCCTGGTGATCAACAGAAATCGACTCAAACGACTCAATCGCAACATCAATTTCCGCCGGGGTTGCCGGTCGGTTGAGAATCTGCAGATAAAGGCGATCGACAACCTCGCGATCATCCGCTTCTTTTGTGATCAGTTCTTTCAAACTGTTGTTTTGATCGCTGATAGCCCGAGCCAGATCAGGACCGCTCACGAGCGCAAGCACACTACCCAGCTGCAAATCACTGGCTCGTTCACACTCACAAGCGCTTTCGCGCGAGGGACGGCCGAGCGTCGACAGAAATCCGCTTGGCAGCCTCACTCCGCTGTCGGGCAACGCGGCGGCTCGCGTACCCGGTTCGACACCTGGAATCATGAGTTGACTGCCCGTCACGAAATGCATGGAATCAAACAGGACTTCCGCAGGCAAACGCCTGGCGAGCCCGTGTGAATAGTTGATGCGATCATCGGCGTTGAACTGATTGGTTTCGATCGAAAGCTGATACGTACGCGATTTACAGATCATCCCAATGATGTGACGGGTATCAAAACCGCTCTCGACAAACTCTTTGCGAAGCAGCTCAAGCAATTGTGGATTCGAAGCCGGATTGCCAGCTCGAATATCATCCAACGGCTCGATCAAACCAACGCCCAGCAGATATCCCCATAACCGATTCACGTAACTGGTTGCAAAATAAGGATTGTCTGGAGAAGTGATCCAACCGGCCAGTTGAGATCGTCGTGATGCGTTCTCGGGCGATTCGAAATTGCACTCAAACGGAAATTTGGGCGCGGTAACTTCACCGGTACGATCGTGTTTGACATCGCCTTCATCTTTGTCGGAGACGATTTCATAAAGCGGTTTAGCACCTTCGACCGCCGTCCCGCCGATTTTCTTGTCACCGCTTTTAGGGTCCTTTTCCCGGCCCACTTGGGCAAAGAACGCCGCGGTTTCGTAATACTGATCTTGTGTCCAACGTTCGAAGGGATGGTCATGGCATTTGTTGCAGTTGAATCGGGTCGCCAGGAACAGGTGAGTCGTGTTTTCCATCGTGTCCTGGGGCGTGCGATGGATTTTGTAATACGAGGCGGCGGGGTTGTCGAGATTTGAACCGGATGCCGTTAAGACATCATATGCAAATTCGTTGTAGGGCCGGTTGGTTTTGATTTGTTCGCGAATCCAGTTGCGAAATGCCTTGGCACCCTCGGTGCCGAGATACTTCCGATTAACCTGCATCAGATCGGCCATCTTGTTCGACCAGTGCTCGACGAATGAATCGTTGCCGATCAATTCGTCGACTAACGTGTGCCGCTTCTCAACGGATTCCGTTTGGTCAGCGACAAAATCTTCGACGTGGTCTGCGGTCGGTGGCAGTCCAGTTAAGTCGAGATAAACACGTCGAATAAACTCGGCGTCCGTGCACAATTCGGACGGTTGAATCTTCATACGTTCCCATTTATCGGCGATCAGCTCGTCGATCGGACCCCACGTCTCGGGCTTCTTCCAGA
>CAMYNE010000431.1 GCA_947259675.1 uncultured Pirellulaceae bacterium | reverse complement strand
AATGCGTCTTCCCAGCCCTCGGGTAGCTTTCGATGAAACAACGCATGTAACTCTTTGGTTTCGGAGGGAAACGCGCGTTGGTACAAATCATGCTTTTCAGACCATACGGCGTATGCGGCCTTTCCAGACTCACCAAGCGTCGCGGCAAAGTGCTCCTTAACCTCTGCAGGAACCAGAAACTTCTCATCAGGCCAGCCATAAGCTTCTTTGGCCAATTTGATTTCGTCTTCGCCCAGGGGTGACCCATGTGCGTCGTGTGTTCCGGCTTTGTTGGGTGCACCATATCCGATGACGCTTCGCACGATGATCAAAGTCGGTCGATCAACGGTCTCCTTGAACTTGCCAAGTGCCGCATTGATCGCGTCCACATCATTCGCATCCGCGACTTTGATAACGTTCCAGCCCAGGCTTTCGAATCTGGCTCCTACGTTTTCACTAAACGCCAAATCGGTGCTGCCTTCGATCGTGATCTTGTTGTCATCATAAATCCAACATAGATTCGACAGCTTCAAATGCCCCGCCAAAGAAGCAGCTTCGCAAGCCACACCTTCCATGATGTCGCCGTCACCGCAGAGTGCGTAAACATTGAATCCAAACAATTCGTAGTCGTCGCGATCATAACGAGCCGACAACCACTTGCCAGCAATCGCCATGCCGACACTATTGGCTATCCCCTGCCCTAACGGCCCGGTCGTCGTTTCGATCCCGGCGGCTTCGCCAAACTCCGGATGACCGGCACAAGGGCTGTGCAGTTGACGAAAGTCTTTGATGTTCTGAAGTGAGATTGCCGGTTCACCATATAACAACATCGATGCGTGACCCACCGAAAGCACGAAGCGATCTCGCGCAGCCCATTGAGGATGTTGTGGATCATACTTGAGATGATTCGTCCAAAGCGCATACGCCACCGGCGCCAGTGCCATCGGAGTTCCAGGATGACCGCTATTCGCTTGTTGAACTGCATCCATCGACAAAGTTCTAATTGTGTTTATGGAAAGCTGCTGAATATCGAGCGCCGAAGTCGTCATTAAGGTATTACCTGTCATTCAAATTTCACAATTGCTGTTGAGGAACAGCGCCAATAGCGGTTTTTTGTTGGTTGCCTTGATTAACTTTCATTAACTTTCAAAATCCCGTTTACGAAAGTGGCCGACGCTATGAATTCATGCGCAAAAAATGCACTATTTCTGCAGAAAAAGAACCTGCATCGCCCTGTCTGTCCACGATTGGAGTATTTAGTTCCGTGTTGAGGCGACACCAATTTTGTTAATCCGGGTTTAATAGACGTGATTATCAACGTATTGTCGATTTGGTCAATCATGAACGAGACTCGATTTGAGTCGAGGCTAGTTTAGACCCATTTCGCCAATACGGCTATCATAAATGTGGCAAACGTGAAAAACCTAAGGGGCCGCAAATGCAACGCCAGCCGAATCGACGCAGCTTTAATAAATTCGCCGCCGGACTTGGTCTAGCCGCAGTCACGACCCCCGCCACTGCCTGGGGGCTCATGGCTCCGGATCGGAAAGCGTCCCCCAATGAAAAGACGCCTTCCGAGTTGATAACTCCGCGGACTCAAGCTGCGATTGATCGCGCATTGTCATTTCTGATTCGCAGTCAAGTTAAGAGCGGTCGCAATCGAGGGGCGTTTGGCAATAGTGGAATGTCAGCCGGGGTTGCCACGGCTTCGCTCGGTGGACTGGCCTTAATGTGTGGCGGGCATGCGCCAGGTATTGGCAGATATGGAAAAGCTGTCGACATGGCTGT
The DNA here is from genome assembly GCA_947259675.1 of uncultured Pirellulaceae bacterium. GTDB lineage: Bacteria > Planctomycetota > Planctomycetia > Pirellulales > Pirellulaceae > Mariniblastus. Next base: position 2,508 of record CAMYNE010000431.1, on the reverse strand, counting down.
CGAATTCGTTTTAAACAACGTTCGTGAAAACGGCTACATCGCTCGTCGGGACAACATGGCACATGAGAACATGTATGGTCACGGATTTAGCATGCTTTTTCTCTCCCAGGCCTATGGCATGACGCAGCGGGCCGATATCGGTGACAAACTTCGCAAAGCAGTCAATCTGACGTGCCGAACTCAAAACAACCAGGGAGGCTGGCGATACCAGCCTCGAAAACAGGACGCTGATCTTTCGATTACGGTTTGCCAAATCATGGGGCTGCGCGGCGCTCGCGATGCGGGCATCGATGTTCCAGATGACGTGCGGCAAAAGTGTATCGAATACGTACAAAAGAGCCAAAACAAGAATGGTAGCTTTCGATACACGATGAACGGCGGCCACACGACGTTTGCAATGACGGCCGCCGGAGTTACCTCGCTTTACAGTGCCGGGATTTACGAAGGCGAGGCCGTTCAAAAGGCGTTGGTTTATCTTAAGAGATTCAAACCTTCAGGCGCGGCAAACGGAGGCCATTACTTTTACTCAAACTATTATGCGATCCAAGCGATGTGGCACGCGGGAGGCGAATATTGGAACGAATGGTATCCTGCCATTCGGGACCAGCTAGTCAAAAGCCAAGCGGCTGACGGGTCATGGCAATCCAGCGAAGCCGGTCCGTCATTTGGTGCGGCAATGGCCTGCATCATTCTACAAATTCCCCTGAACTATCTTCCTGTGTTCGCGGCCTGACTCTGTGAATGAGAAGAAGCAAGCCGATCAAGACTTCCTGAAAGAAGTTGCCCAAAAACGATTCCTCGGCAACGACGGGCCTCGGGCCTGTTAAATGACCAGTGAACCGATTCCAACTGTCGGCGGAATTGTTCAAACATCTGAGAGTCTCGGCCGAATCTCGCTGGCGATACGAATCGTTAGGGCGGCAGAGTCCAAAAGTTCCGCACAAAAAGATCCGGCATAACATGAACCGCTTTAGACAAGTTGGCCTTTCCGTATTTGTTTTGTTGACTTTGTCGTCGTTAGCTACGGTGACACAAGTCATCCACAGTTTTCCAAAGCATGCAGCCTCGCCTCCGGCGACTGATTCTCAGGAATTAGAATCTTCAGCTGACGAAGAAGAAAAAAAAGACGAAATTCCGACAATCGACGAGCGAACCAGGGAACTTGACAAACAAGAAGGATTTTTGCCTTTCTGGTTCGATCAAAACAGCGGCCAAATACTGCTTGAGCTCAAGCAGTTCGAACAGGAGTTTCTGTATGTCCACGCGCTCGCAACCGGTCTGGGCTCAAATCCGATAGGGCTCGATCGAGGCCAATTGGGTGATCAAAAAGTTGTTCGCTTTGTGCGCGTTGGTCCCAAAGTCTTATTGATCCAACGCAATCTGCGGTTTCGCGCCGATAGTGAAAATCTGGCGGAGCGACATGCCGTCAATCAGTCGTTCGCCCATTCGGTGATTTGGGGCGGCAAAGTCGAAGCCGAAGATGAAAACGGCGATGTGTTGGTCGACCTAACCAGCCTGTTGATGAGCGATGTTCATGGTGTGATCGATACGCTTTCTCGAACCGAGCAAGGTGAATTCCAAATTGACGAAAGTCGGTCAGCCGTATTTTTGCCGCGTTGCAAAGCGTTTCCGAAGAATACGGAACTGGAAGCAACCTTAACTTTCACCTCGGCAAAACCGGGTCCACTGGTTTCGCAAACGGCGCCAACTCCAAATTCGGTCTCCCTTCGACAACATCATTCGTTTATCGAATTGCCCGATGACCAATATCGGCCCAGAAAATACGACGTCCGTTGTCCCAGTATTCACATTACGTTTGCCGACTATGCTGTACCGATTGACCAACCACTCGATCAAAGATGGATTATCCGTCATCGTCTGGAAAGGAAGGATCCCAACGCGTCGACTTCACCGGCAGTTGAACCAATTGTCTACTACGTTGACCCGGGGGCTCCCCAACCGATTCGAGATGCCCTTATCGACGGTGCGAGTTGGTGGAACGATGCGTTTGCGGCGGCCGGTTTCGAGAACGCCTTTCAGGTCAAGGTTCTTCCGGAGGCTGCCGACCCGCTCGATGTCCGCTACAACGTGATTCAATGGGTGCATCGAAGTACCCGCGGATGGAGTTACGGTGGCAGTATCATTGATCCCCGGACGGGCGAGATTATCAAAGGACACGTTTCTCTCGGATCGTTGAGGGTGCGACAAGACCGTTTGCTGGCGGCCGGATTGTCGGAGGCTCTACCCGCTCCAACTGGCAAACTCAATTGCGGTTGGTGCGGGATCGGCTCAGTCCCAGCTGAAAGACCGTTGGCGACTCTGGCCGCGAAGGCTGACCCCGTCGAAGTTGCGTTGGCCCGAATCAGGCAGCTATCCGCACACGAAGTTGGTCATACGCTTGGATTCGTTCACAATTTCGCAGCAAGTACGTACGGCGGCCGAGCCTCGGTAATGGACTACCCGGCTCCGAGGATCAAAATTGGGGCCGATAACCAACTTGATCTTTCC
>CAMYNE010000430.1 GCA_947259675.1 uncultured Pirellulaceae bacterium | reverse complement strand
GACTCGCCAGTTTGGATTGATCCGAACGACCGTTTCTTGCCCGTGATTCGTCGAACGGACCGTCAAGGCAATTTGATTGCCCTGGAACCGATCGACTTTACGTTTCTTACCATCGAGGAGCAGAATGGACCCCAGTCGATTTGTTCCATCCAATCGTATCATCGCGCGCCATTGGCTGGTCGAACGAGTAAACGGGCTCAGAAACTGGCTCTGGTCATTCGTCCGCCAGCTCGTTCAACGGTTCTGCGACTCGTTTCCCGAGGGGACAAACCAGTTCCCCTGGAGGGTTACGAAATCTGGTCCAGACCTCCCGGTGCAGATAGAAGCGAATCCAGGTTGATTGGCAAAACGGATTGGAAGGGCGAATTTGAAGTTACACCGAGTGAAAGCGGAATGCGAATCCTGTTGATCAAACATGGAGAACGCGGGCTGAAAAAACTTCCCATGATTCCGGGACTGCACGCAAGGCTCGAATCGACCGTCCCAGATGACGAAACACGTTTGTACGCCGAAGGTATTATCTCTGGAATGCAGAACGAAATTCTCAACCTTGTCGTCCAGCGCCAGGTGTACGAGGCCGAAATCGACATTGCCTTGAAGAAAAATAATCTAACCGAAGCTCGTGAGCTGCTCTCGAAGTATCAAGACCTCTCCACACCTCAGGAACTCAGCAACAGCCTTTCAGACGAAGAATCCCGCTTGCGAGCGCAAACGGACGATCGTCGTGAACTTGAATTTATTTCAACGATGTTTAACAACTTGCGCGAAATACTCGGTTCAAAAATCGTTGAGTCCAGGGAATCCGAGTTGCGAAAACGACTTCAGGAAGCGTCTTCGTCATCGTCAACTACCCCAGAACAAGCGACGAGCGAGCGCCCGTAGGGGTTTCAAGCGTTGGATTAGAAGAGTCGTTGTAAAAGAAACGCCAAGCGACCCCCTGTCCCAAGGCACACCCACGGAAAGTCAATTTGTAGCGAAAGCGGTCGGGCGATCGGGATGCAAAGGCTAACTCGGGGCTCGAAAAAAGGAAATTCGGGTCGACCGTTTCGGGTAACAGTTTAGCTCGGGGACCATGAATTTTTGGAAATGTTAGCGATTCGTCTTTGCTAGTTCAAGTTAAATCTGTATCGGTGAGCGACGAAAGGCTCGCCGATGGATTTTCCGTTTTATCCCAAACACGAACATGGTTGCAAGCATGTCAAGTGCTGTCCACATGTGGGTGGTGCTTCGCTGGGATCGTTGGTGTTGGCGGCGAGTGAGCATGGTGATTACCTGCGGTCGTTGCACAGCCAATTGGACGCTGAGCGAAAAAGCATAAGTCGCTTGTTGGAGGAGAAAGAAACACTTGAGAAGAAAGTAGAACAACTCAAACTGGAATTGCGACTGGAACGCCAAAACAGGTTTGCAACCAACAAGCAAAAACAAAAAGCAGAATCCACGACAGCGGCGAAAACTTCTCCCAAAAAATCAGGCAAACGAGGCGCGCCTTGTGGACACCCAGCCTGGTATCGCAAGACACCGGCGGAGTACGACCGTCGGGTTTCCGTCGCGGCTCCCCGAGAGTGTCCCCATTGCCAATCGTCCAACATTTCGTTGTATGAAAGTCAGCCGGATCTCGAGCATTTACAGGAAGACATCGTTGACGGTCGCTATCACGTTAATCTATTTGTCCATCCTGCGGCTCGGTGTCGCGATTGCCGCCGCTGGGTCCAGCAAGCCGGTCAAGGCGAGATCCTCGGCAGTCGCATCGGTCCCAACGCTCGGGCGATGGCTGTCTATTTGCGGAATGAAATCGGTGTCACGTATCGCAAAGTGCCACGCGCGATGGCTGACTTACTGGGTTTGAAGTTCACCCCGGCGGCATTGATTGGCTTTGAAAAGATGCTCGCTGCACAGGCCCAGCCGATCGTCGCTGATATCGAAAAGAAAATTGCCAGTACCGAAGGTCCCGTGCATGCCGACGAAACGTACTGGACGCTGGACGGTGACCGCGCCTATTTCTGGGTGCATACGACGACCGAGTATGTTCATTTTGAGTTCGAGACGACGCGTGCGGGGCAAGTATCACGCGACATCTTGGGCGAAGACTTTGCCGGGACACTGGTCACCGATTGTTACTCGGGATACGAAGCTCAATCGGCCAGTGCCAAACAAAAGTGCCTGGCCCATCTGGCCCGAGCCGCACGGGATTGGCAAAAGCTGGTCCGTAAAGGCTCGAAAGATTTCACGTTTTTTGAACGCATCAAATGTTGGGTAACCTGCGGTTGCAAGTATCACCAACAACTGTCGAAGTGGTCAGCCGCCAAACGAGCAAAGCAGCAACGTTGGCTCAAGCAAGAGCTACAAAATCTGATGCAGCTCAAGTTGAAACATGAAAAAGCGATTACCCTGCAGCAACGGATGATCAAACATGCCGATTGTTGGCTGGTATTTGTGGATGACCCACGAGTTCCACCCACCAACAACCTTGCCGAGCGAACTCTGCGTCCGTTGGTGATCATGCGGAAGATTTGTTTCGGGCATCGCAGCCGCGCAGGCGGTGAGCACATGGCCCGCATTATGACGGTCAAAGAAACGGCCCGCCGTCACGGACACAATCCGCTGCGATTGTTCTACCGACTCTTCACACAACCGCCCGATCAGGTGATGAAGTTCTTGTACAAAAAAACGTCCGCAAAGACTTCGCTGGCCTAAACCCTCGAAGTCGATGCAGACGCCTGACTTTCATGTTCTAGCCGATTGCTTGCCACGTTAGAAGATCAATCGGGAAAAATTGCAAAAAACGAACTGTATTCGATGCTGCGCAAATCCAGCCCGAAATTCGTCCTACAAAAAACAATCCGTCGATCCTGCCGAAAAACATGGTCGAGGATCTAAACTGTTACCTTCAAAGACTTCGTCTGAAAAGAGAACTGACCCCCTTTCCACCTCCCCTTTCCACCGGACCCCCTTTCCACCGTCTGTGTGACCCCCTTTCCACCGTCACCTGCCACCTGTTTGACCCCCTTTCCACCTGTCTAATCATCCGAGGCAACGGTATGAGGTTTGGAAAGGGAGGGGCATTCTACTTATCGAAGCAAATCCATGACCCGTTTTCGCGCTCGAACGACTCTTGATTGACTGGTAGGTTGATCGAGAGCAGCGGGAGGTCGCCATGAGCCTAGATTGGGTTCAGCGGGCGGCTGCGGGCTATCGAGCGCAGGGTTCGGTTTTTCCGGATTAGAATCCTGCTGCGGTGTGGGGCGAGTTGATTCGCGGCGAACGTCGAGGTCTTCGAGATTAAACGAATCATCGGAACTGTCTTCCGATTCAAGGTAGAGGTCTGTCGTTCCGTCCAAACCAAACCTTTCCGGATAACATTCAGTGGAACGCCGGATGCCGAGCAAGCCTCGCGGTCCCAGCGATCCGTATCGTTCTTCGACGAACCGAATTCCATGAGTCTCCAGGATCGTTCCCGTTTGCCGTTCGATCTCAGCAAG
>CAMYNE010000429.1 GCA_947259675.1 uncultured Pirellulaceae bacterium | reverse complement strand
GGATATTGGCGATCTCGATGAACAAGACCGTGGTTTCAGGTAGCAACTGACTCGTCGGTGGTCGCTCGGTTTGAGCCGTCGCCAAACTTGAAAAAGTCATCAAGACGACGAGCGACGTCACGAACGCCACTTTTAGTTGGCGGCTAAAAGATCGGAATATCATTAAATGAGGCATTGAAATACAACTCCTGAAACCGTGACCAGTGATGCTTGGATTTGAAACGTATGCTATTCTCGCGTTTGACTGCCCATTTTGGCCAGATGGGCGACATGGGAGGCATCTTTTGTCACTCCCTGAAGCATTTGGTTGGCAAACATACACCAACACGCTTCCATAAACCCTCCGAATCAGGGTTCAGTTTCGATATTCACCTTGCGATCATGGGTTTTTTCCGGATTCCAGCCAATTTGAGCTTTGTCTGGACGACCGTGAATCAATGACTTAAGAAAACTTGGGTTTGGTTGACTCAATGAGACAGCAAACCGATGATAGTTACGTATGGACGGGTTTGTTCGAAACCTCGGTCGGTTTGGCGAGTTAAATGCCGTGGCTACCACACCAGGAAAAGGAATCTGCAATGGTCAGTAAATCTTTGAGGTTCATATCGTTTGCGGCGATCTCGTTTTTGATCATCGGTTTGACCTCTCAACTTGCTGTCGCACAAGGTTTTCCAAACGGTGAAACTGGCGGTGCTGGTGGTGCTGGCGGTGTTGGCGGATTTGACCCGGGTGCTGGTCGCGATACCGCGCCGGTGGATCCCGGCGCCATCGATCCCGGAATCGGTGGTAATGTGCCAGTCGATCCAGGTACCACAGGAAACAACGTTGGTGATACGGGCGGAACTGGCGGTGGGGGTGGTTCCCTTACCGATGGAACGGACGAAAACTTTTTTGATAATTTGGAATCAGTGATCGACGTGGATGAACGGCGCCGCGCTTTTGTAGGACCGACTTCCAGCACCATTGGCGCGGGCGTGGCGACGGACGCAGAACCGTTAGGTTACGTCGGGCCGACCGGGGAAGACCTGCTCGACGGCGCATTTTCTCCGCCCGCAAGTCGCGTGACTTCCGGTCGAAGTGAAATACAGAATACCCAAGGATTCACCGTTGAACGCAGAAGTGTCCGATCATTCCTGCGACCCGCTTTTCAGTTCCAGCCCGTTGAGGGCAGTTTTATTTCAGCTCGATTTCAAAATCGATTGCAGCAACTACCGAATACACGAAATTTTGGACAAGGCGTTCAAGTCAGCGTTCAGAATCAGACAGCGTTGGTAAGTGGGAGCGTCGATTCGCAGGAAGAAGCGTTTCAAATCATCAGTCAACTGCGCCTGGAACCAGGTGTCTATAAAATTGACAATCGGTTGACCCTCAGGAATTCCGGTTCACGCTAAAGCAGTTTCAACGGCGTTTGTTGTCTTGAGCGAACGCAGCGCAAGTCATTTGAGACAGCTTTCGTTTCGCGGCAGAGAAAAGTTGAGTAGGCCAGTCGAGTAGGCCAGAACAAGCCGTGCGCAGTTCCGGCAAGGCATCGAAGTAAACTCGGCAGCGCCGGGGCTCGTTTCGGCCCACGAACTCAAGCAAGGGTACGAGAGATCCTTCACCTCGCTCCACTCGGTTCAGGATGACTACTGGCGGGCATCTTGCTCATAAAGCCGAAAATCGGGCTAAGTGCGATTTAGAAACCCAGATTCAATGGATCGTTGTCGGGGTCATTTTTGAGTTGATCAAAAAGACTTCCGGCGCCAGATGCCTCGTCTTCCACCATAGCCCAAACTTTACTGTGCTGATTGCTGGTTGCGAGTGCGTCGCTTCCTGTATCCTGTTCGTAATACATCAACCGCAAACGCGAGACCTTGTTATCGGGGTGTTCGCGATTCCATTTTTGCATCCGGTAGTTCGCCAGCGGTTTTCGAAGGCTTGCGTAATCTTCACCTACCAGGTTTCGATGCAGCTTTCGCCAATGAAAACTCGGAATTAGCGTCCTCATTAACTCGGCACGACCTCGAGTGACGTCTTTTCCCGTTAGCAAATCAATATTCTGCCCGTCCTCCAGAACCGCCTCGTAAACAAACCAGGGATTCGAACGTGGTGGTTGACCAAACATTTGAAAATGTTGGTTCAAACAAGCCGCATAGCCAATTTTACCAAAAAAGCGGATGCGATATTTTTGGATCGTCTCAGTTTCTATGTTGCCGATGTTCCAACCAATCACGAACAAAATCACCACGCCGCAAAAAACCTGTTGAAGCTTGTACGTCCACGTTGATGGAGGTGTTTCTTCGGTCGCATTTTCTGAATTAAAATCCTTTTGGAAATAATTCCAAACCTGCGAAGGAATCAAAGGGATCCAGGCGGCCATACAAATCCAACAAAACATTCCTATCGACATTGAAAAAAAGATGCCAATGTGAAACGCCCAAAATACAGCCATGTTCAATAGGCGAAATCGGTGATTGTGCTTAGCCAGGAACAGCGTCCAAATTAAAAAGACTTCGGCGACCACCGTCGCGATCGAAACGAATTTCAACAACAGAGGATATTGAAGCAGGCTGCGACCGAAGGACGTTACATAAATGTCCAGCCCCAAACAATAATACATCGCTTCACCGGTCCACCATCCCTCATTCCACTTCGCCAATCCTGTGAAAAAGTACAGAATAAACAGCTGAATCACAATTCCAGCAGTCGCGAAATTGGCGAGTCCAGAATTTGGGTTGGGGGCTGTGGCACCCTTCTTTTGTGCGGATAGCGCATCGAGCGACCACACACGCCCCAGCGGCAGAAAAAATGACCAAAACAACATCAATTTCAAAAGGAAGTCAGCGCTGCTAATGATCACAGGATTGCGAACGTGAAGGGAAACCAACAGGAACCACGAAGCGAACGTCGCGAATCGAGTCCATTTCCCGACAAGCAATAGAATCGCAAACAAGCCGGCGATCGCAAACAAAGCCATCGTGAATCCGGGACCTCCGCCAAGCCAGTAAACCGACCAGAAAATCGTATTCCAACCTTCGCCCCAGTTTGTCAGGTAATAGTCGTAGGCAACTTGGCGAGTGAAGAAGCCGTCGTCGGTGTACATTTCGGTTAACGTGCCCGAACGAAACAGCAGATCGCAAATAATAAGAACACCCAGTGCGACACGAAACAGAGCAAGCGAGCGCAGATCCAACCTGAATACGATCCGAAATGCCGATTTAAACTGCTCGCGAAGTCCAGGCAGCTCATTTGTTCGCGGGGAATTGTTATGCGTGGATGAGTTCATATTTCCATTTTCGACTCATCGGCGAAAGAAGACCATATTGATACTCGGTCGGCTGTTATTGATTTACAAATCAAGTCCGGATTATTTGATCTTATCGTTGAAACCTGATTTCACGAACCTGAATTGGTATCGGGCAAACCGTTCGAAATCGAACTTGGAGCATTTTCAACATCAGTATTCAGTCTCAGTCATTCTGAAGGAGCTTGCGACTGAAGAATCT
>CAMYNE010000428.1 GCA_947259675.1 uncultured Pirellulaceae bacterium | reverse complement strand
ACTATCTTGACTGATGTTAGCAATCCCGTTGTTGGGTCGATTTCGTAGTTATAGCGCCCCGGAGAAATCATTGGTAAATCGGTCACCGAGTTGTGCCCAAACTTCTGCAACTCGACCATGAAAACTGTCTGTTTGCGACCATCAATCAGCGTCTGGTAGTTCTCCTTTGCGTACGGAAGAGTGCCGCTACTGCACATCATTGCGACTGGCATGCGGAGCAAGCCATCGAATCGGGCTTGCCGCGGCGCGATTCCTTCCATGGAGATATAGGCTTTGATGTTTGCGTTTTCCGCTGCTAACGCGCCGGCGATTCGTCCACCGAGAGAATGGCCAAATAACCCAACATTCTGCAAATCAATTCGGTTCACAAATCGACCGCTTGGATCTTTATCATTCAAGATCTGTATTTGGCGCAAAGCGAATTCGAGGTCTTGCTTTCCAATTTTGGTCGGTGTTTCAAAAAATTCATCCACTTTCTCATAGGGTCCAGCCATTAACTCTCGGCTTGGTCCGAAGCCAGGGTTAGGTTTACAGGTGTATCCATCGGAGAAAATGACAAAACCAATTTCCGGCATACCGACGGACGCTACGACGAATCCATTACTGGCCAACGATTCCGCAATGGAAGTGTAGGCGCAATAATATGGTCGTAATCCTTCGACCGCGCGGAATAGGGTGCTTTTTGAGCCTTCGGATCGTTTTTCGATGGATACCAAATCTGGACAACAATGCGTCGTTTGTCTTTGTCATGCGACGAGTAGCTGTAAAGTCGTTGCGGGTCGACCCATTCATAGGTCGTCGTGCCAACGGCGTGTGTCCCTATCGGCTGGGGCAATTTGATGGATGTTGTTTGCGCGTTGACATGTGTCGCAATATTCGTGGCCAACAGGGCCAAGAAGCTCAAAATCAGTTTCGACATGGGTTCACTTTCCACTATTTGTCTTTTTGTCCGTCGCCAATGAGCCGCTGGTTCCACTCCCTGCTAAGCTTTTCGCCGAGTTTCTCGATCCACTCTTGGCCGAGTTTCGGGCCAAGTTTTTTGTTCCACTCATCACCCAGCTGTTTGCCGAGTTTCTCATTCCATTCCTGGCCGAGTCGTTCACCAAGTCCAGTCATTCTTCGCCGAATACGAATGTCACCATGTTCAGATTTCGTTACGCCGTGACGGGTATGCTCCAAGACAGCTTAAACGGGCGAAACTATTTGTGGGTGGATTCGTCTGAATTTCGAGGGGTCATTCGCTTGCGGATTCGGATGTCGCCTTTTTCTGTCTCGAGCGTAAACAGTGCCCCACCGCCGTTGATTTTCCCAAATACGAATTCATCCAGTTCAATCGTCGCGCCACCGTTTTCGTTGGTCCGTTCGAGAGGAGGTCGGTCTTGCAATTCGACATCAAAATTCGTCAACAATTTGCCGGTCGCTGCGCGAATTTTTGTGTCGGCCCGAATATCACTTGGCAGCGAGATGTCGATCGAGCCATTGTAAGATTCGAAACTAAGTGGCTTTCCTTCCGTCACGGATTCGAAGCTCGCCACGAAGCGTCCGTTGTAGCTCCAAGCAGTGGCAGAGCCTGACACATTAGTTAGAAAAATGTCATTGTTCTGGCTGCGAATCTTGAGTTCGCCGCAAACTCCATCGACTCGGATGTCTCCGTTCCGATAAGAATCAAGATTGAGGTTGATATGTTTTGGGACTTGGATCTCAAGATTCGAGATGTACTTGTAGTCACTGGAATCGACTTTGATGCGGTTTCCCGACTGGGTGATGTCAAAGTCCGGCGAGCTTGCACGAAGCGGCACAAGTCCTTCGCTAGACTTTGCATCGGATGCTGGCTCGTAATTTGGCACCGTAAGTTTAACTTTGATTTCGCGTCCGTCGTAGCTGTTGACAAGGATACTTCCTCGGTTGATGTTGACGATGAGTTCACCGATTTCGTCTGGGTTGGAAAGGGTAAGGACAAACTCTTTTTCATAGGTTCGGTCTTTCGCCACCGACGATTCCGCGTTCGTGGCGCTTGCCTTGCTGTCTTGAGCGGCTTCGGTCGACGCCGATTTGGCGATTTGCGTTGGCTGCATCGCTGACTGAGCGAATAAAATGCCAAGTAGTGCGAGTGAAATTGACCCAATCATGAGCAAGATTCCTTTTGAAGTTTTAAGTTTTGAAAAAGTAGTAGGTTTTGACGTTTTCGCTTGCGGGACAGATGCGCCCGCTGGCAGTGGCACGATGTCCGGTTGTTGAAGATGGGCGAGACAATCTTGCAAGAGTTCCGCAACTTCGTTGGCATCATGCGGCCGGTCTGCGACCGACTTGGCGTGAAGACTGGCGATGATTTGACACAACCATTTGGGGACGCTGGAATTGACCTCTCGAATCGGCCTTGGTGACTCGTCGACGATTCGGCGCAGGACGCTGAGTGGCGATTCGGCTCGAAACGGAACCCGCCCCGTGCACATCGCGTACATCACACTGCCCAAACTGAACAAGTCACTTTGAGTTGTCACTGCGTCACCAATCGCTTGTTCCGGTGACATGTACTGTGGCGTTCCGGCGATCACGCCAGTGCGTGTCAGGCTGGCATCATCGGCCGCCCGTGCAAGGCCAAAGTCAGTAATCTTGACTCGATCTACGCCGGCCGGCAGCAAGATGTTCGCGGGCTTGATGTCGCGATGGACCAATCCCTGCTGGTGGGCGGCCGCCAGACCGAATGCGATTTGCATTGAAATTCGCAGGACTTCTTCGGTGGCAAGCGAACCACAGCGGTTGAGTCGTTTTTGTAGTGACTCACCTCGTACATAGGGCATCACCAAATAGGGCAACGATTCTTGCCTTTCACCTGCGCCTTGAACTCGCGTCGTGTTGGTATTCGATTCCAAGGTCGGTAAACCATCGACGGAATCCCTTGAGTCAACCGAAACTCCATGGATTGCAATCACGTTTTCGTGAACGACCGCAGCAGCGGCGCGTGCTTCGCGTGCAAACCTCTTTCTTGCCGCTGCACTGGAAGCGTAGACCGGAAGCAGCGCCTTGATGGCGACAAAACGATTGAGGGAACGATCGAATCCTTTCATAACAATCCCCATGCCACCTACGCCGATCACTCCAACGATTTCGTATCCAGCGAATCGCCCAAGCATCTGCGGATCATCAGTCGGGCCAAGAAAGTCGAGTGCAATAGGCGAGGTGGTTTTGGCCACCCCATTCGATGACGTGCAATCCGACGTCTCACTCAACTGAGCCGCAACATCCGCCCATTGTTCCTGCGCGGCGGTCAGCTTGCCAAGCCGATCACAGCAGTAATCGCAGTCGTCCAAATGTTGTTCGAACGAAGCTTGTTCAGCAAAACCCAGATCGTTGTCCAGAAATCGCAAAATGGCCGTTTCATCGCAAGTTGATGGTTGTTGGGTCATTCATTGTCCTCCTCGGGCGTTTCGAACTCGCTGATTATTTGAATCAGTCGCTTCATGACACGGCTGCGGGCAGCGTAAATGCTTCCGCGATTGCGTCCCAGCAACCGCCCGACTTCTTCCGCTGGGCAAGCTTCGACGGCGGTCAGCCAAAACGCTTTCCAGGTCGTCTCGGTAAACTCGCTACGAACTCGCCGAGCGGCCCAGTGAAAAATTTCTCGGCGAAACTCAATTCTCAACAGCTCAGAATCGGGACCGTTGCGATCCGGATGTTCGTCGAGCAACGATTGGTCCAGGTCACCACCATTGGCTCGGTCTGGCTTGGTGCGGGTGATCGCGTTGAGGATCGCGTTTTCAGTGATCCGTTTAAGCCAGGTGCGAAACTTCGCTTGGCCCGAGGGATCCCATCGCTTGATGGCCCCGAGGATCGAAACCAGAACTTTCTGAGCCAAGTCCTCTGCATCCGCCGTTTGAAGCCCTTTTGCTGACGCCATCCGCACGATGACAGGCCGGTAGATCTCTGCGAATTCCTGCCACGCATCAGCATCCGCAGGATTGCGAAGGCGAAAAAGCAGGCTCTGACTGGTTTCGGGCGAATTCATTGAGTGTACTGAATTTCGGACAGTGAATAGCTATTCTACTTTAATACACACCAGCGAGTCTGATGTCTGACATAGGCCAAGCCCAAGAAACAAAGAACTTGTATTGTATTAAGCCGGATGCTGT
>CAMYNE010000427.1 GCA_947259675.1 uncultured Pirellulaceae bacterium | reverse complement strand
GGGTAATTCGGAAGATTCCGGGGCCAAAGGACCCGATCGGATTGCGGGTTCGCCGATGCTCGAATCCCTGCCGAGGGACGTTGGTTTCTTAGAATGGGCCATAATTGAGCTCCCTGCAAATTCCTAAAAATTCAATGTGAGCAAACAAGCCATTTTCAGGTGTTCTAACACTCCCATCATATCAGTGTTGGTAATGGGGTTGCAGTTTTTTCTCTGTGTTTACTTCGCCAGGTGTTTCAAGGGCGATGCAACTGTCCCCCATTTATTGGTTTTGGGACACGCTGACATGACCTTAATCAGATAACAATGATGTTAACAATTTCGGACGCGGAGTAAACTGTTCATCATGCGTCATAATCATCTGAATGGCATCGTCATTTCAGCCTGTGTGGGGTTGGTTCAACTTTTGATCGCCCATTCGGCAATTGCACAGGATTCACTTGACCGAGATTACTCGGACCAGCTTCAGCGTATCGCTCCGCGCGAACCCAATGCCGCGATTCAGTCGTTTGAGATCAACGACGGGCTGCGGATCGAATTAATCGCAAGTGAGCCGATGGTGATGGACCCGGTGGCGATCACGTTTGATGAATGGGGCAGGGCTTACGTGGTTGAAATGCGAGGATACAGCGAGCTGGCGGACCAACGTTTGGGCAGAGTCAAATTGCTGGAAGACACCGACCATGATGGCCGCTTTGACAAGTCCGTGATCTTTGCCGACAAATTTCGTTGGCCCACTGCAATCGTCTGTGCCCTTGGCGGGGTGTTGGTCGGCGATGCGTCCGACCTTGTTTTTCTGAAAGACATCGATGGCGACGGAAGTGCCGACGTTCGACAAGTTTTGTTTACCGGGTTTGGCACGTCCAATGTTCAGCAGTTGCCCAACAGCCTTCAATGGGGCATCGACAATCAGATTTACGGTGCCAGCGGCGGAAATGGGGGCCAATTAAGACGGGTTGAGATTTCCGACGCACGTCTTTTTAGCCGCAAGAACGTCGAACCCAGTCAGCCGATAAACCTCAATGGACGTGACTTTAAAATTAATCTGAAGACACTGAGTCTGAACTCGATCGCCGGTGGCACGCAATTCGGGATGACGTTCGATCGCTTTGGCAGGCGTTACGTTTGTTCAAACAGCGATCACTGCCAACAAATTATCTTTGAAGACAAATATGCGGCGCGCAATGAACGTCACAGGTTCAACCGATCGCGGGTCAACATAGCCGTCGATGGCCCCGCGGCCGAAGTGTTTCGCATCAGTCCGGTTGAGCCCTGGCGCAAAGTCCGGACCCGGTTGCGCGTTCAAGGGCTGGTTGCCGGCCCGATCGAAGGAGGAGGCCGGGCCGCTGGATACTTCACCAGTGCAACAGGAATCACTTGTTATAACGGCGATCTACTCCCACAAGAATACGTCGGCAACTTGTTTGTAGGAGACGTCGGCAGCAACCTTGTGCATCGGAAAAAATTGGTCGGCCAGGCAATTCAAAAGCAGGCCGTTCGGACTGAGCTGAATTCTGAGTTCTTGCGTTCACCGGACAACTGGTTTCGCCCAGTTCAATTGGCAAACGCACCGGATGGTTCGCTAATCGTGCTCGATATGTATCGCGAAACAATTGAACATCCGGCGAGTCTTCCGCAGATCATCAAAAAGCATCTCGATCTCAATAGCGGGAACCAGCGCGGGCGAATCTATCGCATCTTGCCCGAAAATGGTTTCACGCGAAAAAGACTGCTGCCGGGAGAAGCAACTTCGCGACAACTTGTGAACATGCTTACTCATCCAAACGGCTGGCATCGCCAAACGGCGGCGCGTGTTCTGTTCGAAAAATCTGGCTTTGCAAAAGAAGCTTCATCCATTGCTAAAATGATTCGAGCCAATGAAGCGAATTCAGGATTAACTTCGTCGCAGCCCGAATCCAGAATCCGTGCGATGTATTTATTGTCTGAGATTGACGAGGTTCGCGATGACGAATTGGCTTCCTTGCTAAATGATACACATCCACAAGTTCGGATTCATGCGCTGCGTTTGGCCGAATCACAACTCAGCAGCGAACTTGAAAAACAGATCATTGATATGACGGGTGACCCCGATGTTCAAGTTCGATTTCAGGTCGCACTGACATTGGGTGAACTTGGCGGTGAGACACGAAATGCCCTCACGGGTCTTGCCGTCACCGACGGGCTGGATCCGTGGATGCAAATTGCGCTGGCCAGTTCGGCGTTTCGTAATCGCGGTGAAGTGATTCAGTGCCTGGTCCAAAAAATTGGCGAGGATCAGACGTCTCTCGACAACTGTAAGCCATTATTGTTGGAACTGACGGGCCAACTGGCTCGAACGCCGACCGATCGAGATCTAACACTGGTTACTCAAGTGCTCGAAGAATGGCCCACAGGCAATGAACTTTTGCTCGGCGAACTAGTGGCCCAACTAATGCGGATGCCAGATGCCCGGCTGAACGAACTGAGAATTTTACTTGGCAAGACGGGAGTGTCGTTGGATCAGATTGTCGCCCGCGCGACGAGCCAAGCGCGGCTTGCCGCCGTCGACCGATCGCTGGCTGTCGAAGAACGAGTTGTCGCGATCAAAGTGCTCAAGTTGGATCATCCAGAAGCGATTGCAGGATTGGTGGAGAAGCTTCTCGAGTTGATTCAGGGGCCAACCATCAAACTCGCGGCGATCGATCTGGCGAGCCAGTTTGAAACGGTTCAAATGGGTGAGGTTCTCCTGGACAGATTTCGAAGTTTGAATCCCAATCTGCGATCCGCTACTCTTCAGGCTTTACTCAGTCGTGAAAGTTGGGCACTGCAGTTACTTGCTCATATCGAATCGGGAAAAATCAGTCCCGTACTCGTCGATGCGGCGTCTCGACAGCGGCTGATGCGTCACCCAGATCAAATCCTTCAGGCCCAGGCAAAAAAGTTATTGGGCGCCGGCTTGAATCCGGACCGAGCGAAGCTGTCCGAACGATACCTTGTCGAAATCGACCAATTTGAAGGGAATATCGAGCGAGGGCGGGATCTGTTTCGCAAGGTGTGCATGTCTTGTCATCGCCTGGAGAAGCAGGGAACCGAGATTGGGCCCAATTTGGCTGCATTTGCAAATCGCGGAACGGCGGCAATGATCACGAATATTATTGATCCAAATCGTGAAGTCGATCCGCGATACCTGTCGTATCAAGTTCGATTGGAAGACGGCCGTACTTTGTTGGGCATGATCGGAAACGAAACCGCAACGACGATCAGTCTGCAGAATTCCGAGGGAAAATCCGTAGCCATTTTGCGCGATGAAATCGAAGAGATGCAGAGTACGACGTTGTCCTTGATGCCGTCGGTCACGTACATCTGCACGTCCTGTGGGCCGATGCCGGCCTCGATCATGCCCTGGATGAGGGTCGCGCCCTCAGCGAAGGTGATAACGACGGTGGCGTCGACCCCAGCTGCTGCGACCTGGCCGACCTCGGCGTCGTACGAGGTGGCGTTCTCGTCGATTGCGACCTCGAC
>CAMYNE010000426.1 GCA_947259675.1 uncultured Pirellulaceae bacterium | reverse complement strand
TCAAATCATCCTGAGGGAGCTTTAGCGACCAAAGGATCTCACGTTCGAACAATCCCAACGAGAGATCCTTCACCTCGCTCCACTCAGTTCAGGATGACATCTCCGCATTTTGCCGACTAACAAATAGGTTCATTGGAAGATCAGCCGTTTCAAACTCTAAAGCTTTCTTTTGAATGCCCAGTATTCTGTTGCATTCGAACCCTGGCGGACGTCCACGAGTTCCCAGCCCTGACTTCCGATGGTGTTTAGCAAATTGCCGAGCGTTGCGCGACTCACTTTGCGACTGAGCAAACGATTAAGCGATTCAATGGATACAAATTGTGGAGCCAGATTGTCGGCTCCATAAATCCAGCGTACGCGGAGTCCTTGATCGCCGACTTGGACAAGGTCCCCATTGACTAGCAGTTGCGCGTATTCGAATGAGGAATCGGCTTGTTGCTGAACTGGCACCGTGGATTGAACCGGTTTGGCAAGCAGACTAATCGTAACGAATGCCAAAACGACAACGAGTGAAACTGACGCTAATTTTTTGAGCATGATTTTTTCCTTCCAAGTTCTACCCTCGCTTCCATTAAACCCGATCCGTCCACCAATCGGCTGGCCCAAACCGGCTCAAGCACCGAGTTTTTTGCATTTTTTTTTTGAATTCTTGAGGTTCGTTCCTATTTTTACAAAATATGTTCGCGTTAAATAGCATCTCGTACTTTGAAGTTATTTAAACCCGTCCGGGAATTGCGAGCGGATTGTCGCTAGCCACCGCTGCCGTGCCGCTCACATTGTTCGGCTTTTACAACATTTGAATTCCCGGACACCCTCAGTTAGTTTAGTCAATTTGAACCAAGACATTCCGTCTCAATTGGGCCAGGGTAATTCCATGAGCAGGATTCCTGAATTGTTGGTGAAGCTTTTATGTGGGGTCTTTCTGGCGGTTCTCGTGACGCCTTGGGTCGTTGCGTCAGCTCCGCCTTTCGAAAAACAGGCGCGCGCAGACACGAACGGTGTCTCGGCGACGTCGATATCCAGGTCAAAAATTCTCGCGGTCAGCAAGCAGATTGATGCGCTGGTCCTGAAACAGTTGAACGAAAAAGAAGAACAGCTCAACCAAAGTGCAAGTGATGAGGTTTTCCTGCGGCGGATCTATCTCGACCTGGCAGGACGAATCCCCACCATCGAAGAGACAAATCAGTTTTTGGCATCGCCAAACAAGAACAAGCGGAGCTTGTTGATTGACAGGTTACTTGATTCGTACGGCTGGGTCAGTCGTCAGTTCAACTTTTACGCGGATTTATTGCGCGTCAAATCGCGAGCTGGAAATGTTATGGGCCAACCCTATATCGATTTCATCAAAGATTCGCTTTCGGATAACAAACCCTACGATCAATTTGTTCGCGAATTATTGACCTCCGAAGGTCCGATGTTGCGAGAGGGCAACGGAGCCGTCGGTTACTACTTGCGCGATGTCGCGATGCCGGAAGACAACATGTCCAACACCATTCGGGTCTTTCTGGGCACGAGACTTGAATGCGCCCAATGTCACGACCACCCGTTCGACAAATGGACACAACGCCAATACTTTGAAATGGTCGCTTTCACCGGCGGAATGGGCTATCGCTTGCAACATCCCGATTCGGAATACAGCGAAGAAATTTTTGGTTTGCGAAAAATGAGAGACGAAATCGACCCGCAGGTGCTTCGTGTGCTGCGAAGAATCGTACAGCCAATGACCTATGGGATTAGCGGAACAGGCACTGGGCTGGCAAGATTACCAGAGGGATTCATGGGGGATGACGGCGAGGAGTTTGATATCGTCACTGGCAAAACCATGTTTGGCGAGTTGCCGCTTGTTGAAGCGGAGCATCCAAGTTCGCGAAAAAGCAAACGAGTTGGTAAAAATCCACAGGTCATATTTGGTGCTCGCGAAGTCAATTCGCGTGAAAAGTACGCGGAATGGCTCGTCAGTGCAGACAATCCTCGCTTTGCCAGAGTTATCGCCAATCGTTTGTGGAAACAGGCGTTTGGGCTGGGCCTGATTGAACCGGTCGACGTCATCGAGGATAGCACGGTCGCATCGAATCCGGAATTGATGGACTACCTGACTCAAACCATGATCGATCTCGAGTTCGATACGAAACAGTACTTGCGAGCGATTTACAATTCATCCACCTACCAGCGAATGTCCACTGGAACCGATGTCGTTGACCCCTCCAAATACAACTTCAACGGTCCAATCGTGCGTCGAATGTCCGCGGAACAACTGTGGGATTCGTTGTTGACCCTTACGGTTGAAGATGTCGATCAACGCCAATCAGCCCAGAGTCGAATGCGTTATTTGACTCCAGGCACGGGAGACATTTATGACGAATATGAAAGACTCCGCCAGATGAGTGTCGAAGAACTAATCGCAACAGCAGAAGAATTGTCTCAAGGCGATCGGAGAGCCCGGAAGTCAATGATGGCAAAAGCGGAACGGCAGAAATATCAAGCAGAAGTTACCGCTCTCAAAAAACGAATGGCGGTCAAGATGAAAAAAGCGCGAAAGGCTGGCGACTCTTCGAAGCTCCGGCAACTCCGACTTGAGATGAGTGAGTTGGCCGCCAAGTATCAAAAAAATCGCAAACGAAACACGTTCTTACGGGCATCAGAGATTGCCTCGCCTGCTCGCCCCGGTCATTTTCTGAGAGAGTTTGGCCAATCCGACCGAGAATCCATCGATAATTCCAATTCCGATCCAGCAGTCACTCAGGTTCTTTCTTTGATGAACGGTGTTATTGAGAAACAAATTGCCAACAATTCCAGTACCGTTTTGAGAAATGTCTTCAAATCCAAGGAAGGAAAAAAACTGGACGCGGTATTCCTGACGATGCTAAGTCGCTACCCAACACGCGGCGAACAGAAGATCTGGCGGAAAGATTTCAAAACGAACGACAATAAAAACGAAGTTGTTGCAGATTTGATCTGGGTCCTCGCGAATTCCAACGAGTTTATTTTCGTGAAGTGAAAACAATCCAAAATCTTTTGGTTCGAGCAGAAGGCCAATTCAATGCCCAAGCCATTTCAAGATCCATTTTCCCGACGTGCTTTTGTGGCTGGAGCGGCCAAGTCGTTATTGGGACTGGGTGCGTTGCCGATGATTGGTGATCTTGCCCGGGCTGCAGAATCAAGCGGGACCCCGTTTCGCAAAAGTGCGAAAGCCAAATCGGTGATCTACCTTTATCTTAACGGCGGAATGAGTCATCTGGACACTTTCGACACGAAGCCCGGTGCAGAAACGCAAGGTCCAGTCGAGTCGCTCAAAACAAGTGCCGATGGCGTTTTGGTCAGCCAGTATTTTCCCAACCTCGCTGAGCAGATGAAGCACGTTGCGGTCATCAACTCAATGAATTCCACTCAAGGTGCACATGCCCAGGGCCAGTATTACATGCACACCAGCTATTTCATGCGGGGTACGGTTCGGCATCCAGACATGGGGGCATGGACCGTTCGGCATTTGCCCAAGTTGAATCCGGGGCTTCCCGCTAAC
>CAMYNE010000425.1 GCA_947259675.1 uncultured Pirellulaceae bacterium | reverse complement strand
ATTTTTCTAAGTGATGAAGGTTTGATTTAGCTTGGATAGGAGGCCAAAAATTGGGCCTCCGAGGCAGTCACAACTGACAGCCTCGGAGGTTCGGTAGAGTTAATTAGTTTCAACGCAGGACAATTATGATTGTGATCCACGATAAAACTAGTTGCCGTTATCGTCGTCTTTATCTTGATCGATTCGAAGATCCATCATGCGTTGCTTCATTTCGAGTTCCACTTGCCTCATCCGCTCGCGAATCTCGTCCATCTGTTTCTGCATCTCTTCAGGCAGCCCAACGCCGTCGCCAACGATAATTCCGGGCCCCAGCTGACGAAATTGCATTTTCATCTCGGGATCGCCGAAAAAGAATCCATCGTTTCTCATTAGATCGGCAGGTCGTTCAACGGGTTTGATTTTCAAACTGATTTCATTCCCTGCGCGGATAGCCGTCAACGAAAACGATTTGTTCTCTTTACCGGCCCGCTCAACTACTTCTGAGAGATCGGCCACGCTCGTCAGCTCTGTGTCATCGGCAAACATCAGAATGTCGTGTTTCTGGATACCTGCTGTTTCTGCCGGAGATTCTTCGGAAACGGATTGGATGATTAATCCAACACCCGATTCAAGATTCAGGTGGGCACGAATCTGATCACCTACCGGTTCACAATTGACTCCGATCATGTACTTGCTTGGAGCCAGTTGATGTTCGCCCGGAATTTGACTGCGAAAGAACTTGAGTGCCATTGGTTCGTCGCCCACAAATAATCCCTCGGGAAGATCGGTACCGAACATCATCCGAACGCCATTGCCTTCCGCACCGTCCAGAGGAGCACCCAACTCGATGACTTGTTTTTCGCCATCCGGACCGATGATGATGGCTTTGCCGTGAGCCACAGTCTTTTGTTCGCCATCGTTTTCGACGGATTTCACGGATTGTTGAACTGAGACACTCCGGGCACCCGAGATATCAATCTCCCGCCTTTCGCCGTTTTCGTCTGTGATGATGATTTTGTCGCCTTCGATTTTGAATTGACGACCAATCGAGATAGGTCCGTCATCATCTTGGGCTTCAATTTGAATTTGTGCCGCTCCAATTTGATTACCATCTTTGTCGACAATCACGATTTTGCCGTCATCTTCCTGCGCAAACATCGAGGGAGCGCCCATCAATGCCGCAAGCAAGGCAAAAGTCCAAAACTTTCTGTTCATTTTTCATCTCCTGATATTTGGTCTGAATTTCTTCAGAGAAAAGTAAGCTAACAACGACCATTACTGGCCTCTGACAAGATTGATCGTTCGCACTGGAACGACAAACATGCGGCCGTCATCTAGACGACCGGATACATAATTCACATTTTGGTCTAACCAATAGCCCCGTTTTCCCACGTTTTCAACAAACTTCGGCGGAAGCGACGGTTGTCGATCGATTTGATAACCAGCCTGTTTCGCC
This sequence comes from uncultured Pirellulaceae bacterium, assembly GCA_947259675.1. Lineage (GTDB taxonomy): Bacteria > Planctomycetota > Planctomycetia > Pirellulales > Pirellulaceae > Mariniblastus. The sequence goes on along the minus strand of CAMYNE010000425.1, from coordinate 2,085 downwards.
GTCGCCAAGTCATACAGCGGCACTTCGGTATCAAAGACAGGATTGCCGTTTGCGTCTTCGAGCTCGAGCTGATAATCGGGTCGATAGTTTACCAGCGTGCGGCTTGGATCCGCGTTTTTTACTAGTGCCGGTGCTTCGTCAGCCGCCGCTTTATGGGCGGCTAACAAACCATCATTTGTCGAATCGGTTATTCGGGGTTTAGCGATGGAAGTTGCAGAATCAAAAAATCGGCCAATCAACAATCCAGCTGTTAACGCAACCATCAGTCCTGCAGCCATCACGAGCCAGCGGATCCGATTGACCGGCGGCAAGAACCGCTTCGGTGCCAGACTGCTCGTTTTGTGGGTTTCGGGCTCGATTCCCAGTTCCAGTTTTCGAAACCCGGTTTCCCAAAGTTGGCTTTCTACAAAGGCACCGGCCATCTCGCGCCAGAGGGCGGGTTGAGCCTCCGCCATTTCCAGCATCTTACGAGTCTCGTCGCGATCAAGCTCGCCATCGATAAGTCGTTGCAGGTAAATTGGATCAAATGACATGTTCTGCTCTAAAATTATTAGCCCTGAAAACTTCGTTCACTTCGGCTTGGCTTCCACCATTTGATCGGCTCCTGCCGACAACAGGTTTCTCAAATTCCGTCGCGCTCGCATCAATCGATACTCGACAGTTCTTTCCTTCACTCCCATACGTTGCGCCAGTTGACGGTAGTTCCAATTTTCGGTGTACTTGAGAGTCAATATTTCACGGTCTTGCGATCGTAATTTTTCTAGTGCGTTTCGCATCGCGCCGCGCTCTTCTTCTGCCAGCATCCAATCCAGCGGTTCCGCATTGGCATCGTACGTATCCAAGTCTGCCATCGGTTGAGCCGCTGACTTGCGACCTGCTCGTCGATGAAAGTTAATCGACTGCCGGACTGCCAAGCGGTACAGCCAAGGAGCAACCTTTTGAGGGTCTGTCGGTAACACAGAGGAATCTCGATTCGATTGCCGGAAAATGGCCAGAGCGATCTCCTGAAACAAATCATCTACTTCATGCGAATCACCAATCCGACAGCGCAGCACTTTGCGCAGCCAAGGTCGGTGCTGCTCCAAGGCAGCTTCCCAGTCGATGTTTGTCGACGGTTCGTCTGGCATGATTCCAAAGGTGAAAAACGCGATTTTCTATGCACTCAATAGTCGTAGCATCGCTGTTTTGCCCCAACAAAAAAATAGAAATTATCGAAAATCCGTCTACTTTCCGGGGCTTGGGCCTGCCAGCAGGGAATGAGGACACCGTTTGCATCTCCCGAAAACAAAGAGACCCCTCGCCACGGTCGTTGTGCTCAGTTGCGGCCCGGAGGGTCGTCACATCCGTTGCCGGTGGTCAACCACCGGTAAATTGGCAAGCAACGAATCCAAGCCTCGAAGGTGGCGCTACAACCGTATGCTATGAGAATTGTGTTTTTGCGCTTTTAGTTTCGAAATTTACAGACCCGATTTTGAACAGATCTGTGTTCGCGCAGCCGTTTGGAATCGCCGCAAGCGCGCCATTCCGCACACCGACCGCATTCCAAATAAATTAGAGAAAAGCCGGCGGATTTCTTTGCGTTATCTAGCTCCTTTAGTTGATGTGCGATGTTTTCGCGCTGTCAACGCAACCAATCCGCAGCCGTGAAACTTGGACAACCAATAGCTCGGGAAAGGTCAAAATGTATATGTCAAATCGAAGTCAATTTGCGCCAGATCGTTTAAATGGCGCATCTATTGTTTCACGATACTTGATTTATCTATGCACCGCGCTTTCCGTATTCATTGGCTGGTCTGCCAACGCGCAGACGATCACCGTTACAACCGCCTTCGATAACACGGACATTCCCCAGTCGGCGACCATTGCCGACCTCCCCGGGCCCGATGGGGTGGTTTCCTTAAGGGAAGCGCTGCGAGTTAGCGACAACGAGCCGGGACGCCAGACCATCGGCTTCGCCATCCCTGAGGACCAGCGATGGCTGCCGGACATTTTTCCGGAATTCGTGCTGCTGCAGGCAAGCGGCGGCTTCGGCGCAAGCGAGCCAGTAACGGTCGATGGGACCACACAGACGGACTTCGGCGGTGA
>CAMYNE010000424.1 GCA_947259675.1 uncultured Pirellulaceae bacterium | reverse complement strand
GCGCCATTGAATTTCCCTGCTCCGGCGATGAACGTTCCTGACGTCTCGCAGGTTGACACGGCAACGTCGGCTCGAAACGCGATGCTCAGAGCTCGTCAGGCTCTTGCCCATGGTGACGTTGAAACCGCCACCAAGATGTGCGATTCTGCGAAACAGTATCAGGTCGACTTTGCTGAGTTGGGGGATTCGCCACGTGCAATCGAGACCATGATCTTTCACCAGAACAACCTGGCAGAATTGGGTCGTCTGCGAGACAAATCTTACAATGTACAAGCAGCCAAGTTTCTGTTGAAACAGGCAAAAACATTAATTGAATATCAGGACTTCGATTCTGCAACAATGTTGCTGGAACGAGCAAAAGAGTTTCCGGTTGAGTTCACGTCAGAAACCGGAACCCCTGATCAGTTGCTTAAGCTGATTCAGTTGGCTCTACGAAATACGCCAAAAATCGACAACAAATCCGAAGTACTTAAACTGATGTCGCAAGCCCAATTGGCAATGGATCAACGCAATTGGGTTGAAGCAAAATCCTTTATTGATCAGGCGAACAAACTTGAAGTTCCTGATTCCCAGTTTGCCGCTGGTGAGACTCGACCATGGCAAATGGAATTGAAGATTCAGCAGGCGTTGAATATGCAGTCTTTTGAATCTCCGGAGCAAGGGATTATTCAAACCGCTTTCGAACATGATGAAGCTCCCAACGTTGTACACGCAGACTACGATCCCACAACGGATAAAACTCACAATGCCCAAGTATCAGGCGCTGCAGTATCAGGCGCTGAACCATCAGGTAATAAACCATCAGGCGCTGAGCTATCAGGCGCTAAACCATCAGGCGCTGAAATAACAGGGACTGAACTATTAGGCACCGTACCTGCGACAACTCGGCCAGATTCCGAAAATCAAGACCGGATCGCTCGGGCATCGGATTTCAATCCAATTCCAAGCCGAGGAATTCAGCTGTATCGTTCAGGTCTACAGGCACTTGACAACGCCGATCACCCACGGGCTCGTGAATATTTCGAAATGGCTTGGGGTTACCAGGACCAACTGGACAGTGAAACGCGTCAAACGATACAAGATCATCTATCGAACCTGTCTCCGGCAGCCACTGGAGCGGTTACACCCGCTTCGGCAACCAGCGATCCTGATCCTGGTAACGGCAACCAGATCGGCGATGACGTTCGGGAATCGCAACAGGCAATGTTCCGAAAACTTCAGGGTGAAGTATTCAAGGAACGAGCTGCTGCGGAACGATTGCTGGAATCAAACCCTCGTCAGGCGCTCGAAAAAATGACGATGGTGCGAAGCCGGATCGCGCAGGCAGAGATTGATCCTGATAGCCGCCGGCCTTTGTTGACCATCATCGATCGAGACATCAGTGAAATGCAGCGTTACATTGAAAAGAATCTCCCTGAGATTATCAACGATGAAACGAATGCAGCTCGAATGGAGAACGTTGAACTTGCCCGTCAACGCCGCGTGGATGTTGAACATCAGATTCAAAAGCTGGTAGACGACTTCAACCGCCTGGCGGATGAGCAACGCTATGCCGAAGCAGAAATGGCGGCCCGTCAAGCCCAGGAACTCGCCCCTGAGAGCGAAATCGTTGTGGCGCTGACCGAGAAATCAAAACGACTGATTCGCTACTTACAGATGAAACAGCTCGAAGAAGATAAGGAACGCGGGACTTATAATGCTCTGCGAAACTCGGAAAGGTCAAGCGAGCCGATGGACTTCGACACTCCCTATCTATTCGATACCGAGCGTTTCGAGGAACGTTCGCCGATGCGATTGGCGCGAGAGGGACTTGGACGTTATGACACCGAATTTGAGCGGCGAATCTGGAATTTGCTGAAATCCCAAAAGGTTCAAGGTGAATACAATGGAACGCTGTCATCAGCCGTCGAGCAATTGTCTCGTCAGGCCGGCGTCAACATCATTTTTGACAACATGGCTTTGGCGGCTGAAGCCGTCGAAACCGACCGTTCGGTCAACGTTCCAATTACCCAACCCATTTCGCTTGAGAGCGCTTTGAATGTCATTCTCGGCTCGGTTGGACTTGTGTTCGTTGTCGAAGACGAGGTGATCAAAGTCACCAGCAAAAACGCACAACAAAGATTTGTCAAACCAAAGACTTATTATGTTGGTGATTTGGTCATGCCAATCACGAACTTTAGTAGTTCGATGGAAATGAACTTTATGCAGCCCAGCCAGGGCTACAATACGAATTTTAATAGCAACCTTTTGGGTGGGGCACCGGCGCCAATGCAGGTGGCTCAACAAAACCAGCTGCCGCGTAACGGTGTTGGAATTGCGCAACAGCAACATGCGACCGCGATGGCCCAACAACTACCGGGCGGTTTGCCGGGAGGTTTTGCCCTCGGTAACTATGGCAATGGACCTGCTCAAACTGGTACACCGACCTACAATACGGTCGGACCACAACGCTTGGGAGGGGTCACCGAAGCCGATTTCGAACCGCTGATCGAATTGATCAGGTCCACTGTCAGTCCCGACAGTTGGGACGATACAAATGGCGATGGAACGCTTCAAGCATTCGTACCAAATTTGAGTCTGATCGTTTCGCAAACTCAGGAAGTTCAGGATCAAATCCAGGACTTGTTGAAGAAGCTTCGTGAATTAAATGATGTTCAGATCGTGATTGAAGTTCGATTCATCACGCTTCAAGACAGTTTCTTTGAGCGAATCGGCGTCGATTTTGATTTCCAGATCAACGATAATTCTAATTTGACAAACCCGATTCCGGATGAAGTTAGTCCTAGTGTTGTGATTGGCAACACGGCGACAGGTCCGACCGCTGATCTTGACGTAACGTTTGATCAAGATAGTTTCGCATCCACGATTCCACAGTTTGGCGGTTTCGATGTCGGTTCCGCAGCCAACTTTGGATTTGCGATTCTGTCCGACATCGAAGTATTCTTCTTGATTCAGGCATCCAAAGGCGATCAACGCTCAAACATCACGGCCGCTCCCACGGTTACGATGTTTAACGGGCAGAGCGCAAACGTTGTTGACGGTGCTCAAAGACCGTTTGTAACGTCCGTGACACCCGTGGTAGGTGACTTCGCCGTTGCCCAGCAGCCGATTATCACGATCTTGCCCGAAGGTACCCAGTTGAATGTTCAAGCCGTGGTCTCGCCAGATCGCCGATACGTAAGGATGACGTTGGTTCCGTTCTTCAGCCAAGTGACCGACGTTGAAACGTTTACCTTCGATGGTCGAACGTCAACGCGAAGATCCACCGGTTCTGTGCTGGACGACTTGATTGACACAGTCAGTGGTAACGAAGACGACAATGATTTTTCTGAATTTGAAACCGAATCCGAGGGTGTCACGATTCAGTTGCCGATTCTGGCGACGACCTCCGTCAGCACGGTCGTCAGTGTGCCGGACGGCGGTACCGTGATGATGGGCGGTGTCAAATCCATGGCCGAAGGCCGTAACGAGAGAGGCGTGCCTTTCCTCAGCAACGTTCCTTATGTCAACCGATTGTTCAAAAACGTC
>CAMYNE010000423.1 GCA_947259675.1 uncultured Pirellulaceae bacterium | reverse complement strand
GGCGAACTGGTTCATCTCCCTTTGTGGAGTCACGGCCATTCTGTTGCTTGTGCTGCGAACCAGGACCGAAGAAGACAAGCTGATCGAGCGTTTTGGTGATGAGTATCGTCAATACATGGCACGAACCGGACGATTTTTTCCGCGTTTCGGAAGACGTTAAGGAAATTGCGTTCGTATAGCGCTATACTGCTTGCTGCAAAGCGCGCTCAAGATGACAAATGCAAGTGTCAGGGCAAGGCAGACGGGCGGTGGTGATGGCCAAACCCGAAAAACCGAAACCCGCGACACCGGCGGTCGAGGAACCTGCACCGGAGGATCTCATGTTTGACAAAGCTGAAAATGCGGAACAACGTGAGTCGGTCGACAAATTAAGCCAGGATCTGTTTTCTTCCCAAAGCCTTCTGTACGCTTTCCGATTGCCTCCTGTTGTCTTACCGAGTTCAAATTTTCGCGCCCGTTTGGTGATTTTCGCGCCCGTTTGGTGTTCGTTGCTCTACCGCGGAATTGAGCCTCCAATGCATGCGTTAATTTTGGATTCCGAATTCCAAACTCAGGATGGCGAATTGGTGCAGAGTCTAAACAGGTTAGCCCTGTTCCAGCGTGCCGTTTCCCACTGATAACCCCATGGTGATTTTCGCAATCCAGAATTAACTCTTGATCACGATGCCAACGATGAGCTGGCATATCAACAAAAAGCCTTGTTTTGCATCTTGATTTTGACCATTTTGAATGGCTTTTTGAGAGAGTCGGTCGCGATGATTTTCGCGACTGGCTCTTTTTTGTTTGCGAGCAATTTCGATGATGTCAGCTCGCGTGAATGCCCCAAATACATGCATGACAACGACTTTCGAAGAAATCCGGATGGGTGGGTATTACCCGTATATCGAGTTATCGCTCAGAAATCGCTTGACGAGCGATTTGTAGATGATTTAATGCCCTTACTTCCACTCATCAGCTTTTCTCTCTCGTCTCTGGTTTACAAACTTTTCCGAAGTGAGAACAAATTCCAGACGAAAACGTATTCAAAGCCTCAGTCGAATCTTCGATGGCTACGTGGGGAGGTACGCAATGGGTTCACGGGAACAGACGCAAGATCAGGCAACTAACGATACGAGGGCGCTTAACGACTCCTTTTCCACCGACGGTTCGACGACGTTGTTACAAGCGATAGGTGAAAGCCTTGAGCAGGCGGGGGACGCCGTTTTGGATTCCTTTGTGCGACTTTTTCGAGCCCATCAATTTGCTGAGGAATGCAATCGTTCGCCCTGGGAATTTGCGATTGAAATCAGGCAACTGCAGCGCACGGGAATCACAACCGAAGAAATTCGCTGGCTGATCGGCAAGAATCTCGTTGACCACGCCGAAGAGAATTCTTCTTTGGGGCAGGTGACGCGGACGTTTCAATCCTCGGGTGGATTCAGGTTGTCCGAAAAGTCATGTTTGATTTTGACAGAATTCGGCGTGTGCGCTGCTGAGTACACGATTGACTCGATTCGAAGCAAACCTGTGACGACAAGTATTGATTCAGAAAACGCAAATGTCTCTCCACGCTGGGATACGGTGCGACATGAACTGCGACTTGGCAATGTGCTCGTGAAAAAATTCAAGTGGCGAGCCGCGAACCAGGAAGCGATCTTGAATGCGTTCGAGGAAGACGGATGGCCGGCTCACATCGATGACCCTCTAACCCAGGACCCAAATATGAATCCCAAACGTCGTTTGAGCGATGCAATCAAATGTCTGAATCGAAAACAACAGAATTCGCTGATTCGTTTTTGCGGCGACGGTACAGGTGAAGGTGTATTGTGGGAGTTCGTTGAGACTCCGAGGGAGCCTGAACCAAACAATACGATCGTATAAACCGCAAAACAACTGACGAGATTCGCGTCCCCAGCCGGACGTCGTCGCAGGTTTACGCAAACGAATTCGCGAGAATTTGGCGAATTCTTAAATTCGCGCCGAAGTCTCACGAAATAAGCTACGCCTCTGGCATCGGTGGAATTCAGTACTCATTGCTCATACCCGGTACCCAGGACCGACCGGTACTCAGCAGCGTCACCAACTGGAACTTCCTAAGTTCTAAGGAACAGGTCAAAAATAACGTCCGGAACTTAATCGGCAAACAGCGCGTATTGGCTGCTTGATTGAACAGGAGGCCACAGAGATAACTGAGATTCTTTGTGTTTCTCTGTTTTCTCAGTGGGGGCCTTTACATGCATACTTTGTTTTCAAAAGCGTCCGGTTTGACTCACGATGTTATCGGATCAGCAATCGAAGTTCACAAGGACAAAGGGCCGGGCCTGCTGGAGTCGATTTATGAATGGTGTTTGACGATGGAACTCGGACTACGCGGGTACGCGACGAAGAGTCAGGACAATGTAACTGTTCGGTGCTTGCCTGGTGCCAATCTCGAATGATGGGCTGAAGACGAGGAGACTGAGTGAACGAAGTAAATCCTCCGTTTACTCAGTTACCTCCTGTTCAACACAAACGACTCGGATCAGGAAGTTATTCTTGACTCAATGCTAAGCGTCAGAAACTGCACAAGTTGTTCAAACCAACTTGTTTTTGACGATTCGCGAAACCGTTTGTGGACATTCCGAAAGTCGTGATAAGATAGTTGGATTGCCAAGTCGTTCTTTCTTGCTTGGAGACTATCCGTGCACATTTTGATGAGATGTCCTTGTGGTGCCAATCTAAAAGCGCCGGCGAAATTTGTGGGGAAGGAGCTCAAGTGTCCAAAATGCTCGACGATGTTAATTGTTCCAGCTCCGCCAACGGCCGCCCCAAGTCAACCGGTGGAACCAGGACTTGAGTTGCTGGATTCTCCAGAATGGGATCCGCTCCAGCCACTTCCGGGATCCCAACCACTTGCTCCGCCAATTCAACGTCAAATTCAGCGGCGCGCCCCGATGAAAAAGTCGACAAAGCCGAGTCGCAACGTTTCCTGGCCCATTATCTTGGCCTTCGCAGCGGTTGCCCTGTTGTTTTTTGGAGGAGCACTGTTCTATTTTTACGCTCAACAGAGAAGCACACTGTCTTCAAAACGCGGAGGGATCCGTTTTGGGCCGGGGGGCGAGCAGGTCAACATGGACGATTTAAGAGAGCGTGCAAGACAAGTCCAGAGTACCCCGGCTCCGCCCGCCAAAGTCGCAATCATCAACACCTTTGATACGGGTTCTATGGTTTTCAACAACCCATCGGTTCAGGGTAGCGATACGGATTTGTCGATGACGGATCTCATCAAACGTGTCGAGCCTTCAATCGTGCGAATCAAGGTTCTCTCGCGCGACGGCAGCGAAGGGATTGGCAGCGGCTGTTTTATCGACGATGAAGGCAAGATTGTTACAAACTATCACGTCGTAGCCTCTGCCGTCCATGTCACGGTTTCGACGGCCGACGGTAAGCAAACCGAATCACCCGGATTTGTTTCCAAAGTTCGCGGCAAAGATATTGCCATCATCCAGATAGATCCAACCGAGTTAAACGTAGTACCAATCCCAATCGCAACGGCAGTTCCAGCCAAAGGCGAAAAAATTGCTGCCTTCGGCGCACCCCAAGGATTCAACTTTTCAGCAACCGAAGGGATTGTGAGTGGTCTCCGCACAGGGCAGGAGATCCACGACACGCTCCAGGAAATGAATCGGACCGAAGAATACACTGGTAAAGGCTATGATGTGGAGACGAATGGGATTCAATCGTCTGCAGCCATATCGGGCGGTAACAGTGGTGGCCCGCTTGTAAATATGAAAGGCGAGATGGTTGGAGTTAACACTTGGACCCATTCTGGTGGCCAGAATCTTAACTTTGCGACAACCGTATCGGAAGTTGGAGACGTATTCATGTCTCGAGCCAACAAGCTTCAGCCCTACCACAATCTGATGTTTGGTGCGCAGACAAGAAACTGAATTCTCAGCACTCATTTTGTAACACGTATGGCCGCTAATTTTGCGGCCTTTTTTTGTAGCATGGGTGTGGTCGGAATAAGGTAGTTT
>CAMYNE010000422.1 GCA_947259675.1 uncultured Pirellulaceae bacterium | reverse complement strand
GAAGGTGTCGCTGATCTTTTTGCAAAGATCAAAAGCCAGCAAGAGAATCTTCGCCTGTTCCGTAATGACATCATACCCAAACAAAAATTGACAGTCAGTCAATCCTTAAGCGACTATCGTGTGAATAAAGTCGACATATTACAAGTATTAGAAAACTGGCGTCAACTGCTCCGCTTTCACATCGCTGAAAAGCGCTTCGAAACCGACTTGCAACAGTCGCTCGCTTCTTTGGCGCGACAAATTGGAAGCTTTGAACTGCCAGCGGATACGGCGACGAGAGAACCAGTCCCAGAGTCGCCTCGAGGCGAATCCAATGGTGACAATCAAATCGATGAAGCGACAAAAAACGGATCAGAAGATGTACAGGAAGATTAGAAAAAAATAAGCAAACCAGAACTTGAGAGGGACAAAATGATCGGACGTTTCCTTCGCGCTGTCAGCCTCCTGTCGCTGGTCGCGCTCGTGGGATGCGCGTCATCTTACAATTGCTACCCATGCGGTAAAGTAAATTGCGACTACTGTCCGCCAAAACCGCTGCCGTATTTGGACTATCAATCATGTAATTGTAACGATTCGATTGGCCAAGCTTATCTGACAACCCTGTCGACTATTGAATACCAGAATTCCACCGCCGAGATTGCGCCGCGTTTGGACTATGAAATGACTGTTTCTGATGGACAGAATGAGGCTAATGACGAAAAACCAGAAAGTTCTGACTAGGAAAAATCCGAAATTCGGGTCGATTGCGCGATAATGAAAGAAAATGGTTGACCTTGACCCATCGGTGCGATACTAGAATGATGTAAACAGTCAATTCGACGACCTTTCGAGATCCACTTCAATCGTGTATTCAAGCAAACCCATTTACGACTTCGCAAAACAGCTGATGGCGTGGTCTGCCATCTCGATGCTGTTTGTGCAGCCGTTGAGTTTGAGCGGATACGATTGCGGATGCAATTCGTCCAATATGCAACAGGCGGAGACGAGCACTTGCTGCTCTGCGAATGTTGCGGCCAAGTCGTGTTATGCTTCAAAAGAAAAATCCTGTTGCTCGACAAAAAGTGAAGTTCGAAACACGCCTTGCCGTTGTGGCGACCAGTGCAGTTGTTCCAGCAAAACGCCTGGCCAACCGTTACCAGCTGTTCCACCAAGTGAATCTCAAACCGATCACTCGCTATCGTTGGCACTGACCCTAAGCATTGCACCAATCGTTGCATCACTGCCTGATGCCGAATATGGTGGTCAGTCTTTTTCGGTCTATCGACCTGTTCTTACGGCGCAGCAAATTTGCGTCCTTCTCTCTCGCTTTACCTGTTGATTCGAAATTGCACAGGGAAACTACGCGCAGACTGCGTCAAGCTATCACTGAACTTGCGATTGCGCAAAACTCGGCTGCTTGGTAAGGTTCCAAAGCGTGCTGCATCTTTCCCTCGTTTTGTTTGAATCAACCTCTGAATACCGCGATTGTCCTTCGCAAAAAAGTTTAGGATGGGCCAAATGTCCCAAGAACAAAAAACACAAACAACCGATGCTGAATCCATCGAAACGCGAACGGCCAACTCGTCAAGCGTTCCGACGGCCGAGTTACGCAGACGGCTGCGAGCGAGAGTTGCCTGGTGGTTCAAGCTTTTCGCGCAGCCCGTGCTGGCAATCATTGCAATTATCGCAGTCGTGTTTGCGTTTGGAGTCGCCCAACGATTCGGCTGGTTTACTTCGCCCGAACAAACCGTCGCTGAAACCGAAAATGCCGGGGAAGAAGTTCAATACATTTGCCCGATGGTTTGCGTTCCACCGACAACCGAACCTGGCAAATGTCCCGTCTGCGGAATGGAACTGAAGGCGAAGAAGGCTTCAGGAGATTCGAAAGACAAGTACGGGCTAAACCTCGATCAAGCGTCTATTCGGGTTGCCAATATTCGAACTGTAAAGGCGGAAGCAAAACCATTAATCAGGAAGTTACGCACGATCGGACAAATTAGTTACGATGAAGGCTCTTTGGCGACCATTTCTGCCTACGTCGATGGGCGAATCGAAAAGCTATTCGCGGACTACACCGGCGTTAAAATCGACGATGGTGACGAACTGGCACTTTTGTACTCTCCAGATTTGTATACCAGTCAGGTGGCCCTGCTCGAATCCTTGAAACTCTTGAACAGCAGTCGATCGACCAGCCAGCGTATCGACGATTCAAACCGGCAACTTTATGAAAGCTCCAGGCAGCGACTGATCGAGTTGGGTTTGACAGAAAACCAAATCCAACAACTTGAAACAGACGGCACGGCCGATAGTCGCATTCGAATTGTCTCGCCCATTGCCGGTACGGTAATAGAGAAGATGGCCGACAAGGGTCAGAACATCAAAACTGGACAAGCTATCTATCGAGTTGCTGATTTGTCAAGCGTTTGGTTGATGTTGGAGTTGCTGCCCCAAGACGCGGCAAAGATTTGTTTTGGCCAAAAAGTCACGACCAGGATTCAATCACACCCGGGACAAGAGTTTATCGGCCGCGTTGCATTTATTGACCCTACCGTTGCCCCGAAAACACAAACGGTTCGGGTCCGGGTCGTTATTCCGAACGAGAAAGGACTGATTCGAGTCGGCGATTTTGCGACCGCCTCAATCGATATTAGCGCAAGTTCGCCAAGTGATCAGAAAGCCGCTGTTTATGACCCTGACCTGGTAGGCAAATGGATCAGCCCTCGACATCCGCATGTCATTAGCGATGAGCCCGGCCAATGCACCGAGTGCGGAATGGATCTCGTACCAACGTCAGAATTTGGTTTCGTCTCCGCACCAATCACCGAGCAAAACTATGTCGTCGTTCCACGGAATTCAGTTCTGATGGCAGGTAGAGACAGTGTTGTTTATGTCGAAACCGAACCGGGAAGGTTTGAGTTTCGCGTGGTGGAGGTTTGTCAAATCGTTGGCGACAGTGTTTCGATCATCAGCGGAGTTGAGCCAGGCGAATTAGTTGCCTCATCTGCGACATTCCTTGTTGACTCGCAATTCAACATGTCCGGTAAGCCATCGCTGATTGACCCCGCCAGAGCTTTGCCGTCGATGGAACCGGAGATTGACAAGGTCAATTCAGCAGAGCTGATGGCGGCCCTTTCCGATTTGACCAAAGGCGAACAGGCCGAAGTTCTGAAACAAAAAATCTGTCCCGTGACGGAAACGGCTTTGGGCTCCATGGGAACGCCACTTCCGGTTGACATCAACGGAAGAAGAATCTGGATATGTTGTAAAGGCTGTGAAGCAGGTCTCTTGAATAATCCTGACAAGTACATCGCCCTACTTGAAAAAGCCGCGACGGCTGACGCGGAAGAAGCCAAGAAAATCGACGAAGCCATGGCTGGACTATCAAAAGAAAACCGCGAATTGGCTGAAGCTCAGAAGTTTTGTCCCGTCGCCAACTACGCGCTTGGCTCGATGGGGACGCCGCTCAAAGTGGACGTCAACGGGCAGCCCGTGTTTATTTGTTGTAACGGTTGTCGTGAAAGTTTGCTGAAGGAGCCGAAGAAGTACCTCGATATTTTGGCCAACGGG
>CAMYNE010000421.1 GCA_947259675.1 uncultured Pirellulaceae bacterium | reverse complement strand
AGAATGGAACAAACCGCCGCTTGGTATCGACAACAAGGCTGGCTGAAAGCTGAACGCACAGATCGTTCTCACGCCCCAACCGCAGCCGCCTAGCCCGAATTTTTCAGTTAGGCTGGTTCGAACTCGCACGACTACTTGGTGGGTCCTCGCAAACTCGATTGTTTGAAATAACCAGGTGTACTCTGGCCGAACGGACCTACAAGCGGACTGCGGGACGGTTATTACGGATCCAATCGCGCAGTGCGTTGCCACACCAAACCAATTTGGTCGAATAACAGCAAAATTACCTATTTTGCTTATTGATATATGGAGATGTGACGATATATTGAATTAGAGGAATAAGCAATGAACAAGAAACGAAACACGAAACAACTCGACTTCGAAGCTTTGACCTTGGCTGCCGAATGCCTGAAGATCCTGGCTCATCCAAGTCGGTTACAGATCGTGCAATTGCTGATGTCGGGCAAGCGATTTTCGGTTAATGATCTGGCGGACGAATGTGGACTGACTCAGCCGACAACTTCAGATCATTTGCGATTGATGCAGCGGTGCGGGTTCTTGCGCAGCGAGCGTGATGGACGGACGGTCTATTACGAGATTTCGGAACAACATTTGCACGACATCATGAACTGTATCCAAACCCGTTTCGGCTAAGACTGAGTCAGATTTTTTTGTGAAAATATATCGACAAATATAAATGTTTACATATTGTTTGTGCGGTAGGGCTCAGCGCCATTGTCGAACCATTTGATTGGAGAATCAACGATGCTACTGAAGTACTTTTACGACCAACCTCTCGCGCACGCTTCCTACCTGGTAGGTTGCCAAAAAACGAATGAAGCGATCATCGTCGATCCGGGTCGCGATATTGAGCAATACCTTAAGGCGGCTAAAAAAGAAGGCTTGAGAATCGTCGGCGTTGCGGAAACACATATTCATGCCGATTATGTTTCCGGCGCGCGCGAACTGGCTGATCGCGTCGGCGCGAAACTATTCGTTTCCGATGAAGGACCTGCGGATTGGAAGTACTCGTATGTAAACGACTACGACCATCAGTTGCTCAAGGACGGCGATACCTTTACCGTTGGCAAGGTGGAATTCAAAGTTCTCCACACTCCCGGTCACACACCCGAAAGTATTTCCTTTGTGCTGACCGATAAAGGGGGCGGTGCCGACCAGCCGATGGGGGTCTTCACGGGCGATTTTGTGTTTGTCGGATCAATTGGGCGTCCAGATTTGCTTGAAGAGGCGGCTGGAATCGCCGGGTCGGCCGAGCCCGGTGCTCGTGATCTCTTCAAATCACTGCAGCGGTTCAAAGAGCTGCCTGATTATCTGCAAATCTGGCCAGCGCACGGGGCCGGCAGCGCTTGCGGAAAAGGCCTGGGTGCGATTCCGTCCAGCACGGTTGGCTATGAAAAACTGTTTAATCCGGCTTTACAGTACACGGACGAACAAGAGTTTGTGGACTATATTCTCTCCGAGCAACCCGAAGCCCCAAAGTATTTTGCGTTGATGAAGCAGGTCAACAAAGAAGGGCCCGTCGTGCTTGGTAAAGCGGATCTGCCGGCCAAGCTGGACATTGATTCACTTGCTGACATCGTTGCCACAGAAATGGTGGTCGACACAACTGCCGCCAGGAAATTCGCGGTGGGTCATGTCGAAGGCGCGATCAACATCCAACCCAAATACATCGCGATGTGGGGAGGATCCTTAATCGACTACGACCGTCCCGTTTACTTGATCTCCAGTTCGCACGATTTGCCCGAAGTCGTGCGGATTATGCGTAAAATCGGCATAGAGAGTTTTGCTGGTTACTTTGACGCTGACGAAGTCGCGCTCCGCGGATTCAATACGGCTGTCATCCCCCAGGAGACGCCTCAACAGATTGCCGATCGTTACAAGTCGGGCGATGTCGAGTTGATTGACGTTCGCGGGTTATCCGAACGGAACGAAGCATCGATTCCCGGCTCGCAACACAGCTTTCTGGGCAAACTCTTGCATAACACCGACCAATTTAAGGAAGACAAGACTTTCGTCTTCCAATGCCGAACAGGTGGCCGTTCCGTCATTGCAGCCAGTATCGCTCAAAGAGCTGGCGCCAAAAACGTGATCAACCTGTCCGGCGGTATTGAAGCCTGGAAAACAGCCGGGTTGCCCGTCATATCAGAGTCTGACGCGACCGTGAGTGCGAGTTAGTCGTCCGATTCGCCGCTAAAACCATTTTGTTGAACAACAGCCATAAGACAAAGGTCACCAAAACATGGATTTCATAATGCAGCCTTGGCCCTGGTGGTTCTCGGGAGTCCTGATCGGATTAACCGTGCCCCTGTTGTACGTCCTTACCGGACAGGGGTTCGGGATATCGACCAGCTTGCAACAGGTCGGTGCCATGTGCGCTCCGGGAAGCAAGCTCACTTATTTCTCTAAATTCGACAAACGCAAAGGCATGTGGACGTTGTTCTTTGCGATTGGGATTGTGATCGGAGGTTTCGTGGCGACCCGGTTTCTGTCGGCCGAGCCAGTCGAGTTCCTTCCCGAATCCTACACGAGCGTCGGCGGTGCGATTCGTCTATTGATTGGCGGGATGTTGATTGGCTTTGGAACTCGTTATGCGGGTGGTTGCACGTCGGGACATGCGATTACGGGAATTGCCAATCTCAACTGGCCTAGTTTAGTTGCCACTATCTTTTTCTTTGTCGGTGGCTTGGCAGTTACTTGGGGACTGGGAAGTTGGATTTTCTAAAACAAGGAACAACGATGGCGACAACGATTGACAAGACTGATCATGAATTCGAATACGACAAAGAAAGCCCGGCCGGAGCGCCAGCAAAACAAAAAGGTATTTCCAAGCTTGCCCTGGCCATGTCGTTGCTCTTGGGAGTCTATTTTGGGATCGTGTTGACGAAATCGGAAGTCGTTCGCTGGCAACGTATTCACGACATGTTCCTGTTTAACGAACCACACATGTACTGGGTAAACGTGTGGCCGTAGTACAGGTCGGTGGATCTTCTTATTTCCAGTTCATGAGTATGGCCACAGAAAACATGTCCGATATTGTGCTCCCTGACAAAATCGATGAGACGCAAGGGATTGTGAAGCGGATGAGCGTCAGTCCCAAGAATTGAATAATGAACCAGCAATACCGCCTTATCATAGGTCAACTGCTTCAGCGCCGCTGAAACAGCGCGCAATATCTCAACATCGACATATCCATAGTCACTGTACAATTGACTGGTATCGATACTGACAACTAACACCGAGTCTCCATCGACTGAAATTGTTTCTATAAAGTTGATATCGGTAAAATTGTCGCTCAACTTGGTAATACTTCGATCCAGAAAAACATTCTCTTTGACGCACTGCTCATCATCCAGTGGATAGATTATTTCCGGGTCGTAAATGTATTTCTTAAAGAACTCCGAACCCCGCATGTTTCTCTTATCGTGGTTCCCAATAAGGGAAATCACGTGTTCACATTCGATAGATTCTAAAAAACCGCCCACTTCCTCGAATTCACTCTCAAGACCGTCAGTGGTGTTATCTCCGG
>CAMYNE010000420.1 GCA_947259675.1 uncultured Pirellulaceae bacterium | reverse complement strand
CTGATTGGTCACGAGTTGAAAACGCGCTGCCGTTTGTGAACGCCCATCAGACGAAATGGCCGTGATCATTTCGGCGCGCTGAACGATCGCACTGGGCAGCCCATAAATCGGGCGGCGAGAGCATTTGACGGTCATCACGCCGCTGTCAGAAGTCCACGAATAGGCACCCAGCAGGTACCGACCCGGTTGATAAATCGCCTCTTCCAATTCACCCACGTCGATGCTGCGGCCCTGTGTTTCAATTTGAATATCAAGTTCTGAGTTGCCTTCGACCGAAACCATCGCGGACTGGAATTGAACGTCGCTTGCCGTTATCGGGCGGAGCGTCAAATTGGCGAGTTGAGCTTCATCGATGGTCAAGTAATAGTCTGCTAACAGACGGACTTGCCCCAGTCTCTTGTCAGCCAGCTGCACGGTCCAGTTCCGACTGGATTCATCGGAATCGCTGAAAAAATCTTTGAGTTCAACATTGTGACCGCGAATAGAAATTGATTCTGGCGTCGAAATTGGCAATTCGAATTTGAGCAAGTCAGTTTTGGCTTGTCGAATCTCAAACAGAATTTCATTTCGCACACGAATTTGATTGGGTGCAATTTCAAAAAACGTAAACGTGCGAGCCGTCAAAATGGGCTCGAGTCGATGGATGTTCAACGTCAAACCGAAATCCTGCGACTTAAAATGGAATGCCAAAGGAGCTTCTTCCGGTTGAAAGTTGAAGTTCGGTTTATCTTTTTCACACAGCGTATCAAGAGAGCGGATTTCTGTTGGTTTATACACGTGATCAGGAGACGTCGTTACCGCGATCGCCCCGGTATGCCGAGTGGCTCCTTCGATGGTCATCGCGGGAAAGGCAATTGTCTTGTCGCTCCAGCGTTCGATCCAACCGTCTGGTATTGATTGGGCCACAAAATAAATTCGCGTTGGTTCGTCTTTGATTCGTTTTCCCAATCGACACTTGATGCGGGATTTATCGGCTTGGGGATAGCGCTCGAACTTGATCGGTTGACCGTCTTCCCCGGTGATTTCCGTGAACCGCCAGCCGACGGGAAGTGTTAGATCGACGTCAAATCGTGAATCATACAGGCTGGCCAGAGACACGCCGCCTCGCAGCTCCAGTTGTTTGTCGCTCAAGTCGAGTCGGGCATTGGATGTGACCAGCAATTCCGGGGCAGGCTGGACGAATTGGGTATTGATTTCATAATCCGTTTGTGGCGCGTAGTACGCCGCTACGATGGAAACAGGATTAGCAAACTGATTTGATGTTAGCGTTTCCGGAATCGCTCGCGACAAAAATTCATGATCGATCGGAGTCACGCCTGTTGTTTCAACCTTTTCGGCTTTCAGACTAATGTCGGCAAGCACACCGACAACCGAAATACTTCCGGCGACATCGAGCGGACGCAATTGAGGAGCGTTCCATGGCGAAATATTTGTTGAGTCACGACTTGCAACGATGTGTACAACGACGTCTTCACGAGTGGGAACTCGTAACAAAATGTTCAATACGTCGCCGCCGTTTTCGTCTGTTTCGATTTCCCACTGGTTAAGCAACTCCGTTGCGACTGAACTGATTTGATAGCCATCGGGAACGGCAAATCGCAATGTCTCAACGGCACCATGAATTACATCCATGGAACCGGTCAGGTGCATTTCGTGCGTATCGGGTGTGAGTTTGTGGATCAAAACACTATGAGAAACAACGACTCGATCGTCTTTTAACAATCGATTGTTAAGTGAGACGTTTCCCGGAACACTCAATTCAATTTGCGTGGCCGCTGGAACAGGTAATTGCAGCGACATCGATTGTCGGGCAGCGGTCGTCTCCATCGGAACGGTCATTTCGATTGTCAACGTTTTTCGCGCTTTCCCGGCAACCAGCAACCAGATTCGGCCTTTCGAGTCTCGCCACAAATTCGCGGGTCCATCACCCAAGGTCGCTTTGCGAATCGCCACGCCACCGATCGAAAGTGGTATCTGCACAAGCCCGTCGTTGAGAGGTTCAACGATGAGAGTTCCCACAATCGTCGTGATTCCGTCGCGAACAGTGCCCTTGTAGTTTGCAGCAATGACAACCGAGTCCTCTGGGGCTCGACTGATCGTTCGAGTCTTCGACGCCTCAAGCAGCTGTTGATACTCAGCTCGTGAAAGTAATACTCGATCGGAGTTCGCGGCAAGCAGAACATCAAGATCATCAAAGGGAACGTAAATCTCGCGCTGTATTTTTTCCGCTTTGTCTTGAGCGCTTGTGGGACCGATGAAGATCAGTGTAAACAAACATGCAAACCACAACATCATGCGAAAATTCTTATTCATTGTCGGCCTCCGCATCATCTGTTGCGGTATCAGTCGGCTTGTTATCGGCAGGCTTCGGCGGTTCCTCTTCCGGACCGGGTGGTGGCTCGGAAACGTCCGGGGAAACCCTCGTCATTCGTTGGCGTCGATTAAGTTCACGTTCCGCCATTCGTGCTCGCCACCAACGTCCAGTGTCAAGAACAATCCAAACGACGGCGACGATTCCGAGCGTTGCCTGCAAAGCTTCGCCAACTAAATGTTCGGTTACCAAAGGGAAGAACAATCCAACCGCAACAAAAAGAGCCAAAAGCAAGACCAATGCTGCCAGCTGCGTTGTGAATCGCTGGGGCAACATGAACAGGCCAACCGCGGCGATGGCGATACAAAACAGGACATTCAAAGCTGTCAGGTTGAACGTCCTCAATCTGAGTGAACCGTCGGGCGGCGATTCGGGGCGGAGAGACGTAAATACATAGGGACGACCATCGGTTTCAAATTTTTGATTATTTGTCGTCACCTGGGTGCCTTCCTGCACCCAACTCAAAAGACGATTCACATCCTCGTTTCGACGATTAAACATCCGTGAAAACAGGGTCGAATCAACGTCGATCGCTTTGTCCGTCCACTTACCCGACTTATAGATCAGCGCGTTTTCATGTGGCAAGTAAACACAAAGGGCAACTTTCTGCACGGCTGGATCATCCGGGAACACGGGCAAGTCGATTTGGCGATGGCCACCCGGAATCGAGTATCGCAGTTCCAGCAAAAACGGCGTATCGGCGGATTGTCCCGTCAAGGGAACGTAGATCAGGCCACTACCTCCACGCTCGGGAGTTACCCGCTGCCCGTTAACACGAATCGGTTGATCGTCAAATGAAGTTGCGGGATCAAATCCTTCTGGCATTTGAATTGCGATTCGCTGATCGACGCTTCTGATGTTGTATAGTGCTTGAACCGATAGTTCGTTTTGACGAAGCGAAACGACTCGAACTAACGACCGCGAGATGCTGGTTCGTTTCAGATTTTCCAATTCGTATCGCGTTGCCGTAAGGCTGAGCGACCAGTCGTCAACGAATTCAAAAGCCATTGCCGCTTCGGGCATCGAAATGCCGGAAGTCAAATCAGTTTGCGGATCGATCGCACGCAGCCCAACGGCATCCTCTTTTGGTCGAATGTCGATGGTCTCGGATTTTGTCGTCACAATTTGGCCGCTTGCGCGGTCCGCGCCAAATGGCATCAAGCGATCAACTTGAACGTCAAGGCTTTCCCCCAATGGAAGTTCATCGGTGTTCCTTTCCCAAGTGTAACGCACCTCATGACGGTCAAAGAGTTCTTTTTCGCCCGTTAGTTCCCAAGCCGTGTAACCTTCCGGAACGTCTGCGGGTTGCGGTTCCATTTTCTGGTGTATGAAGTTATTTGATTGCTTCCGCAATTCATCGACCAACGGTGTCGGTACGTCTAATCGCAAGGACTTTACACCGCTGTAACGGATGTCGTAAAACAGTCGGGCGTCGTATTTGACGACTCCGGAGTTGACGGAAACGACCAGCAATTGTTCGACCGTAATTTGGGGCTTGCGGCGTTTCACTTGCAGATTCAGAGTTGCATCCGAATTCGCAAACCCATAAGTCAGAACCGGACGGAGGGCGGCGTTTTGAGTTGACAAGGACGGTCGACCGCGCATTGCGTTTTCGAACGCCTCGTTTCTCAGACCCGTTGTTTCGGTCGCGTTGATCTGCAAACTTTCAGGCGCGTAAACCACCACGCTGCCGTTTGAGAATTCGACGCCGTCAAGTGCTACTTTGGGGATTTCGAGCTTGATCTCCGAAGCGGAACCTGTGGGGCTCAACAAGTTTGGATCCGACAGATCGCGCTGCAATACAATCGTCAATCCAACTCGTCCGAAGCCTTTTCTTGACAACGTAACGATCCAGCGGTTTTCATTATTCTCGTCTTTGTAGTAGGTGTCGATTGCGGCGCCTGTAACGCCGTTTGCGGTGTTGGGTCGAACATCGCGTATCTCAAACTCCGAGGGAATGTCCAACAACAACTGAAAAACTCCAGCTTGTTGAATGTCATATTCCACGTTCAACTCAGCCGACATTTTCTGAGGTTCCAACGCGATTTGGACCCATTGCTCGACATTGATCAGCGGCTGAATTTTTTTTACGTTTAACGACAGCGTGTAGGGGAGCGAGGCATATCGATAGACAAAATTCCACGGCTGTTTCGCAAGTGATTGGGGCAGCTCAGTTTTGTCGATTTGCAGCAAACCGCTTTTGTTGGACGCTTCGGCTCGCAGCCCGCTCGTCATTTTAACCAGCACAATTCCTTGATTTCGTGACGCGTCGACGACCTGAATTTTTGCCGCTTGGACTTTTTCAGCCTCAATGTCGTCGATGAATTTTTCCAGCTCGACCGCCAGGCTTTGCCGTCCCAGCGCCGGCTCAAAAAACTCAATCGAGACAATCTGATCTCCATCTTTTTCTTCCACGTCCCATTTCTTGACATTGCGGTCAAAGACATTCACGATTTTGTGGCCGGGTGAAATGGCAAGTTTGACCGAGTCGACTTCGGCACGCGATATGTCGAGTGCAATCGTCGCGCTGGTTCGGGTAACACCCTGGTCAATCCTGATTCTTTGTTGTGTTTCAGCGGAAACTAGGGCAGCCAATCCGGTTGCTCCTTCGGCTTTAGGCGTCCAGCGGATCACGACATTCGGTGCTGCACCAACAAAGGCCAGGATCTCATCGCCGACGCCTTGTCCGTCATTCTCCACCTCAGCCGGATCCTTTTTCGTCGTTGCAATCATTGGCTCGATTTCAATATCGATCCCTTTTTGGCCCGTTCGAATGGTCCAACGATTGACGGGCGCCTGCGGTGACTGGAACGAAACCGATCTTTGGCCGCGAGCTTTCTCAAGTGCTTTGGCGTATGATAGTTTCAACTCGATTGTTTTCGATTCATCGTCAGCATGTTCCACAAGGAGTTCGTAG
>CAMYNE010000419.1 GCA_947259675.1 uncultured Pirellulaceae bacterium | reverse complement strand
ATTTGAAATGGACGGCGAAAAAGTGAAACAACTGGTGGTCGAAGCTGGTCCACGAGAATTGAAATTTACGCCTGTAGCCGCCTCGCCAGAAACTGCGAAAACCGAAAATCCTGAAGACGTAACGGAAACGGAGCCTGAAACCGTCGAGTGGCAACCGTCCAGCGAAGAATCTCGAGCCGCCGATCGTTCCGTATCCTCAAAAAACTGGCCTTCGTTCCGAGGCATTGGTGCTCGTGGAATCGCTGACGGACAGAATCCACCGATTGAATGGAACGTCGAAGACAATCAAAACGTGCTGTGGAAAACGCCGATCGAAGGACTGGGACTTTCCTGCCCCGTCATCTGGGATAACAAACTGTTTATTACGTCTGCGGTTAGCGAGGGTGACGACGCCTCGCTTCGAATCGGACTTTACGGCGATGTGGCATCAGTCGAAGAAGACAACGAATACGAATTCCAATTGCTTTGCTTAAGCAAAACGACGGGCGAAATCCTCTGGAAACAGACAGCGAACAAGAAGAAACCTGCGGTCAAACGCCATGCAAAATCTTCGCACGCGAATCCAACTACCGCGACCGATGGAAAATACGTTGTCGCCTTTTTTGGCAGTGAAGGGCTTTTTTGCTATGACATGGAAGGCAACCAACTGTGGAAACAGGAACTCGGCTTTCTCGATAGCGGCTGGTTCTACGACCCTGGGTATCAGTGGGGTTTCGGTAGCTCACCCATCATCTTCAACGACCTTGTGATCGTACAATGCGATATTCAAAAGGATTCCTTCATCGCGGCGTTTGATATCGGCACTGGCAAAGAAGTCTGGCGGACCGAACGAGAAGAAATTCCCAGTTGGTCCAGCCCAACGGTTCACCAATTTGATGGCTTACCGATGTTAATCACCGGGGGGACGAAAGCCGCACGTGGCTATGATGCGAGAACCGGACAGCTGCTGTGGTCGCTCAAAGAACATTCGGAGATTGTTGTGCCAACGCCATTCGTAGCACACAACTTGATTTTTCTTGCCAGTGGTTACAGTCCGATTCAGCCGATTTATGCGGTTCGACCTGACGCGCGAGGCGATATCAGCCTCGATGGCGACAACTTGACCAATGAATTTATTCCCTGGAGCGCCAAACGAGGCGGTCCCTACATGCCAACTCCGATCGTGTACGGTGATTATCTTTATTGTTGCAGCAATAACGGAATTCTTGCTTGTTTTGAAGCTACAACCGGTGCTCAAGTCTATCGAAAACGCATGCGCGCTCCTGGTGGTTCCCTGGCTTTCACAGCCTCGCCAATCGCCAGCGACGGTCACCTGTACTTGACGGCCGAAGATGGCCGCGTGCTCGTCGTCAAAGCAGGCCCCGAATTCGAACTGGTTTCAACAAACAAAGCGGGTGAAAGCATTCTGGCGACGCCAGCAGTGTCCGAAGGTGCCATCTATCTTCGAACACAAGACAGTGTCCTCGCCGTTGGCGAGAATAGCAGTCAATAATCTCTGGCTTTGTATAGATTCTCTCAGTCGTGAGTAGCACGTTAGAGCTGAATTGAGCGGCGTTCAGAGCAGAGGCTCCTTTCGCCAGTTGTGTCACCACGGAAAGTCTTGATATTTGCTCGATTCGGGCATTAAGAATACAATCAGATCTGGTAAGGAGACACTCTGAATTACGAATCTTGTCAAACGAGAGCCAAATGTATCGCAATCCAAAACAGCCGCAACGGGGATTTACACTGGTGGAATTACTTGTCGTAATTGCCATTATCGGCATTCTGATTGGAATGCTGTTACCAGCCGTTCAAATGGTTCGCGAGGCGGCTCGCCGAACAAGTTGTAGCAATAATATTCGACAGCTTGGGTTGGCCGTTCACAACTACGAGTCGGCCTTCGGTGAACTACCGCCGGGCGTCGTCGACAACGACGATGATTTGCGCGACGCTCTCCATTCGGGCTTCGTCTATCTGCTGCCTTACATTGAGCAGCAAAACCTCTATGATCTGTACGATCTTGATTTTGATTGGAAGACCACTCCTAATCTTGAGTTGACAGAAGTCGAAATTGACGTTTTCCTTTGTCCTTCGAATGATTCACGAGTCGATCAAGATGGCGGTATTCCAGGAGCGCCTCTTGACTATGCATTGAACAAAGGTCCCTTGGCATATTTGCACAACCAGGAGCTACGCGAAGGGATGTTTGACGTCAACAGCCACACGACATTGGCAAGTGTTACCGACGGCGTTTCAAATACGCTCATGATCGGAGAAGCCGCCAGCAACGCACAACTCGAATGCGAAGGGACGTGAGGCTGACCGGGTCGCACCATGGGCCAGGTCTGGTCCAAAGCAGATTTCGACGGTGTCAATGGTGAAGGTAACGAAGGCGGGCGCGGCAGCTGCTTGGCAGCCACCTCACAAAACCCAGGTCCGGACGGGATGTGGGATACTCCCGACGACATCCTCGAACCGTTAAATAGCCAACCGTTAAATATCTCAATGGATTCGAGCAGTTCTTCAACAGATCTGACGAACCCTCTGGATCGGGTAAGAGGCTATTTCAGTTACCATCCTGGCGGCGCAAATTTTGTTCTGGGAGATGCATCGGTACAGTACATTAGAGAGTCGATTGACGCGACGACGTATCGATATCTCAGTACCATCAATGGCCATGAAGTGATTCCGGATTATTGAGCTTTGTTAACTGCGGTTCAAATATTGGTCCCTTGATCCAATCAGCCTGATGGAGCTTTAGAGTATCCAGTTATCCTGAGGGAGTTTTTTAGCGACCGAAGGATCTCGCCCTGCAAACCATATCAACGTGTCTGCTTTCGCCTGAGGCCGTTTGATTTCGATCAAGCCGAAACATTGCATTGGAGAAAAAATGAGAAGTCTGATCTTGTCTTTGTGCACCATTTTGGTCGCATGGTCGTTTAACGGATATGTCGTCGCCCAAGACGCGGCGAACACGAAACAACGGGAACATTACGTCTCTGATGCCAGTTTCATTATCGGCACCTACCTGCCGAAATCTTCAGATCACTCCCCGGAGTCGATCGCCAAAACTGCCACGATTTTTCTTGATTCACTTGACGACAAACTGCGTCAACGGGCCGCACATAAACTGGACAGTCCCGAACGTCGTCAATGGACTAATTTGCCCGCGCCCGTGAATGCCGGCGGCGTCCGTTTGGGCGATCTCAACGCAAACCAGGTCAAGGCGGCTTGCGACATGATGGCTGCGCTTTTCAGCAAACAAGGCTACGACAAGATGTGCCACATTATGCTGGCCGATGACCAACTGCTAAGAAACGGTCGGCCTCGAGATGGATTTGGAACAGAAAACTTTTCGTTAGTCATTTTTTCAACACCCTCCCCTACAGAACCTTGGGCTTTTCAAATTGATGGTCACCACGTGGGAGTCAATATCGCGCTCCAGGGAGAAGACTTGACAATGTCTCCCAGCTTCATCGGTACGCAGCCGGAGGCGTTTAAGATTGGCGACAAAGAGTTTCGTCCGTTTGCCGGTGAAGTCGATGATGCATTCAAATTGATTGCCAGTTTGTC
>CAMYNE010000418.1 GCA_947259675.1 uncultured Pirellulaceae bacterium | reverse complement strand
TTCGTCGATAGCCCGGAATTCTGTGAACGACTTGACGATGCCTGGCAGCAGGCAAACGAAATGATGGTCATGGAAGGGCTAAAGAAATGGGAGCCGGGAAGAACTACCGGATTTGCAGCGCTGGCCGAGCCACTTAAAACATTGGAAGTTTAATTCGATGACGATGGAAGAACACTTCGAAAAAACCGACGATTCCATACCGTTGTTCGATGGCGGCGATACGGGGTGCGGCGAACTTTTGCTGGATTTGTTGCTGTTTATGAAAAAACAACCCGGCGAATCCATCGTCGAGGTTCGAGCACTCGATCCTGGTGCGCCATTGGAGATTCCAGCCTGGTGTCGGCTAACCAAACATGAGCTGATCGAAAGCGAACATCCAATCTACAAAATCAAGAAAACAAGTTCACAAGGAAACCAAAATGAGTGACACCTTTTGCGTTACGATTAATTCTTGCAAGGAAAATGGCGACAAGGCGACTGTCGGTTTTGTTGTGGCGACTGCTGCGGTGGGTTCAGGAAAAGACACGATGGTTTTTCTCAGCACGGACGGCGTCTGGGCGGCTGTCAAAGACGAAGCTGCCAAGGTTGTCGAAGGTGGGCCTTTCAAACCACTCACAGAACTGATCGAAAACTTTATCGAAGCTGGGGGGCGAGTTATCGCCTGTGCTCCATGTTGCAAAAAGCGAGATATCGAACAGGAACAATTATTCGACAAAGTGGAAATCGCCGGAGGTGCGGTGTTGGTGGAATGGCTCAGCAACGGGTCACCAAACGTCAGCTACTAGTACTACAGCGCTAAGTGTTGTCGACAAAAAGGGACTGGCTCCGAGATGAATGTAAGATCGACCCACAATTTTGTTGGTTTTTTCGAGGTGCCTGTCCCTTTTTGTCTGACGCTGGTAAACACCGCTGCGCAAATGGGGGACAGGCACGACACGTGACCGTCATTCGCAGAAGATACGTGCATTTGGTGCCGAGCCAGTCCCCGTTTGCTTCGCTACCTAGCGCTGTAGTACTAGTGTCTCGAGTCGTTAATTTCTTCAAATTGGGTTGCTGGCCTTCGGGCTTGAAGGGGACGGGAGTCAATTGCCGGCACGGCCGTTCGGGTGCTTCGCACAATTGACTCCCGTCCCCTTACCAGGAAATCAAGAGTTAACACGACACCAGGAAACCGCCCATGGCAACGAGCGAAGAATATCCAGAAACCGATCACGTTTTCGACGGTGGTGCGATGGACTGCGGTTCTGGTTTAATACTGCTGATTCGCCAGAACATGCTCGCAGTTCCTGTCGGTGGAATATTGGAGATTCGCAGTAGCGAGCCGACCGTTGAGTCGGAGTTGCCACCATGGTGTCGGATGGTTGGACATACCCACGTGAAAAGCGTTCAGGTTGAGAAAGGAACCTGGCGACACTGGGTGCGCCGAGGAACCGATGCTGCGTCGGAGCAAGCCGAACTGGAGGCCGACAAACGAAAAGCCCAGGAGTTCAAATGGAGTGTCAGGGCGCGTCGCACGAGCGACCTCGAAACGACGGTCTATTCGCGAAATTTTTCCTGGAAGTCTGCTAGCTCGGTGGATTTTGATCGTTCGAGCGAGTTGCCAGGTTCACTCGAAAAGTTTCTCGCGGCAACTCTGGCCGATGTGATCAACTGTTTTGCCATCCGATGTAGCCGCTCCCAAATTCTGCTTGATGAACTGGAAGGGACACTGAACGCGACATTAAACAATTCGTTGGCTGCCGTGGGGATTGAGGCGGGTGATTCATCTATCAAGCAGATTAACCTGGTGGCTTACGTCACGTCGCCAGCCCCAGAGCCGGAAATCCGGCGAGAATGGGATTTGGCGTTGGGCGATTCACCGGTCTACCAGACTTTGAAAAAGTCGTGCGAGGTTGACTCAAGAATTGTTCTTCTTTGAATTGGAACAGAAATGTATTTCCCGGTGACTCAAGTTGGATCATGGCCCCGCTCTCCTGCGTTGTTGTCAGCGCTGCGGGAAAAGCGAAATGGGCGCATGTCCGTTGCGGAGTTTAACCGGACAGCCGAAGACGAGATTCGACGATGCGTCGATTTGCAGCATGAGGCGGGAGTCGATTATCTCGTTGATGGAGAACTGCGACGCGACAACTTCTACTCATTTATCACTGAAAAAGTCGAAGGTACCAGGCTGATGTCCCTGGCCGAAATGCTGGAAACGGTCGAAGACAAGGCGGCTTTTGAAGAAATGTTGCAAACACTCGACGCGCCCGCTTTTTCAATTCGAAATCCAACCTGCGTCGGCAAACTACAGCGCCGCGAGCCGTTGGCCGTTGACGATTTGAAGTTTTTGCGGACTTTGACTGACCGACCGGTTAAAGTCACCTTGCCGGGGCCTTATCTTTTGACGCGCGCGATGTGGGTCACGGCCTATTCGGTCGATGCCTACGGTGACAAACCAGTCATGGCGGACGACATCGTTTCCATTTTGCGAGAAGAGCTATCCGATCTGTCGGCCGCAGGCGCCGAGTTTGTACAGTTTGATGAACCCGTCTTGACGGAAGTCGTACATAGTGGCGACGACAAACGCCGAACTTTCATGTGAGCGACGCTTGCAACCCGCCGTGATGCGGGTGCGGAGTTGGCCTACGCGGCCGACCTGATGAATCGCGTCGTTGACGGGTTCAAAGACCAGATCCGGATCGGGATTCATGTTTGCCGTGGCAACTGGTCAAAACGCGAGGACGTCCTGATTACCGGTGACTACCAACCCCTGGTCGATTGTTTTTCCCAAATGAAAGTCAAACAGTTGGTTCTCGAATATGCCACGCCACGAGCCGGAGACCTTGCTGTCGTGGGCCGCAACCTTTCTGACCGCGAGATCGGGTTGGGAGTCTGCAATCCACGTACGGACGAAGCCGAGTCGCTGGATTTCATTGCAGGACGAATCCGGGAGGCGTTGCAATTCTGGGCACCTGAAAAGATTTTTCTCAACCCCGACTGTGGATTCGGATGTTTTGCTAACCGATGCGTTAACGAAGAACAGATCGCGTTTGAAAAACTCAAGGCGATGGTGGCGGCCGCCAAAGTGGTTCGAGCCGAGGTGGCAGCCTAGATTTAGATCCGCTGTCCCATCAGTTTTGATTTTCAAGTTTGAGCCGAACAAATGAATGCGTTGAATATTGGGCAGGAACAAACCGGAAGGTCTATTGAAAATGTCGGGAATTGTTATATTTTTCATGCTAACGACAACTTTTTTGCCTGTGTCACAAAAACGACGATGTCGATTTGGCGCGTTAAAAACATGGGACGGATGGCTGAGTCTGGTTTAAGGCACCGGTTTTGAAAACCGGCGTAGGGGTAACCCTACCGGGGGTTCGAATCCCTCTCCGTCCGCTTTCGCTGTCTATCACCAAAAAGTACGATCGCGGAGCGATCGGCGACAAATCATTCAGGTTGCTGCCCGTGTCTCAAAAAGTGCTCGATGTGGGTCAGTGCGGGCCAGATCACGTGCGGATCGCCCACGGGCTGCAGCAAAAACTCGATGTGGAAGTCCAACCGGCTGAATCGGTGGAGGAGG
>CAMYNE010000417.1 GCA_947259675.1 uncultured Pirellulaceae bacterium | reverse complement strand
TACTTGGCCCGTCAATCGCGATCGAACCCGTGGCGGTGATCATCTGTTCTACGATCGATTTGAACGAAACCTGGTCGCGGATCTGTTCTTCAAGCCATATGCGAAAGACTTCTCGATCAGTGCCGAAAGCGTTGGAATAGCCGATCAGCCACGCGGTCCAGGTTTCTGACAGAAAACGATCAAATTGGGGTGAATCGATCAGCCGCTCGACCAGTTCCATCCGGTCCGGGTTTTTCTGAAAAACCCGGATTTCATCGAGTGTTGGAACCCGCCCGATCAAATCCAGACTGGCGCGACGGAGAAACTGTAAATCATCGCAAGCCGGAAGTGGTTCAATGCTGTTTGCCGTATACCTTTGCGCCAACAGCGAATCGATCGACGTCGATTCCATCGCTTCGGGCGCGTGGACATCGTAACCAACAGCGGAAATCAGGCTCAGCAATAGGAATCTAAAAATCATTTTTTTCAAGCTCGGTTTCGATTGCACGGGCCTCCTGAATGATCTCCTGAAGTGGCGCCTGGGCTTCCTCGAGGACAACGTATTTTCCGTCAACTTCTTCAAAATGTCGATTGATCCATGCAGGCCAAGCATCATATTGTCTTGCTTTGACCAGTTCCTTGATCTTATCAATCGTTACAGCTCGTCCTTCAGCGGAGTCGTAGATGGCTCGCCACTGCGAATCAAGTTCGTTGATGTGGGGATCAAGGATTCTCGTATGTCTCCGAAATCGACGAGCTTCGCGGAGAGTATTTTTGACGAATTCGAGAACCTGCTCTTGCATTTCATCGCGAACAAGATAGCCATCGGAGTTTTCCTCCAAGACAGCGGTCTTGATCTGATCCACGGCGCCTTCGGCGCTGGCAGCTCGATAGTCAAAATCTTTGACGATTACGCATTTTCCAATTTCGCTTTTTAGAAAATCCTTGACAAGTTTTTCGGTTTCGCCTTTGTCGACCCTTCGGGACCGTCCTCGAGAATTGATTCCAGAAACCGGAAATATTGTTCGGCTGGTTTTTGTTGGTCCATTCCGCTACGACCGATCGACATGGACAAGACGCGGGCAGCTAAATTTGGGTCTCCCAAGCCCTTCTTGACGATTTTGTGCAACTCATCCTCTTCGAAGACTTCGTCGGACCAGCTCTTGAGTTCCTTTTGAACGAAGGCAAGGTGTTTCGTCGCCGCGTTGATATTTCCAAGTTGTTTTTCTAACCCGTCACGGGCACTCTCGCGCACGACCAACTTGCCTGAACCGTCATCGGCAAGGAATCGACCAAGCCGTTGCATCAAGCGTGCACGCCCTGGCCGCATCTGCTGCCGCATCCTGGAAAAGTAGAGTATTTCGGGCGCGTTTTCATGTTCTAAAAGCCGAGTTAGCATTTGGTC
Organism: uncultured Pirellulaceae bacterium; assembly: GCA_947259675.1. Lineage (GTDB taxonomy): Bacteria > Planctomycetota > Planctomycetia > Pirellulales > Pirellulaceae > Mariniblastus. Next base: position 3,165 of record CAMYNE010000417.1, on the reverse strand, counting down.
AGCTTCCGTTTCGCCGTTCATTTGTGTTTTCAGATTCGTCAGGGCGGTATCAAGCTGTTCAATGTCGTGCTGCGCCAGGGCAACAGCTTCTTTTATTTTGTTGTGGTCATCGGGGGTAAGGTTGGCAAAGAATTCAGGAATTGCAGCCTCAGAATCTCTACGACGCATTTCACCTTCGATGACACTGACCCGATTGCTAACCGCAACTTTTCCCGCGGGCGTTTTGAGTACTCCAACGAACTGTTTCGCAATCTCGTCCGCGACGTCAATTTTGCCTGCCATGGTTTCGATTTTTGGAGCCAGCTGGGGTTCGTCGTCTTCTTGAACCGAAGCGAGCACAATTGGATTCGTTGCGACGGGTGGACCCGCGACCAATCGAATATTGATCCAACCGAGGGCCACAATCGCCACAATCAGAGCCATTAATGAGACACGCCGGACCAGCGTATCTTGAGCTTGCGTTACAAAGAGACGCTGCACACGTGTCGTTAGATCAGAATTGGCCATGGCACTGGCTCCAAGTAAATGAGTTGGATTCGATGTGGACAAAGACAGAAGTGCACGGGCAAATCCGGTTTTTTCAAGACCGTCGTGTTCGCTGACCGCCTCATCGCATGCCCATTCGGCAGCTTCCTGGAAATGCCGAACCGCTAACCACGCAAACGGATTGAACCAGTGAGGGATGGCCATCGCCGTTGCCAGAAACGACTTCCAAATGTCAGAGCGGCGATAGTGAGTGTATTCGTGCTTCAATACGCAATTGCGTTGTTCGGAAGAAAGATTTTGCCAGAACGTTTGCGGCACCAGGATCCGATAGCCTTGTGGTGTTGCAACCAACGCCGGTCCAATCGCTGGATGGACCCGCAGGGGAATCGTCTTGCCGATGTTCAAATCGCGACTAACCGATTCGTTTTGCTTTGACCACTCGGCGGTTGCTGGAACCGCCAAGCTGAGCGAACGAATAAGCAGCAAATACCTGACAAGGAAAATGGAAAATGTGCAGCACATTCCGGTGAACCAAATGACAACGGCCAGCATTGACCAATTGATGTTGGTTGCCGTGTCCATTCCTGGTTCTCGCGTCGACGACTCGGTTTTCGCTGGGGGACTGGCGGCGACAACGTCATCCGGTTCGCTGTTGATCGTATCGGTCGTCTTTTTCGACGATCGCAAAGAATCCAGTTCTATCGGTTCATCCGCGGACTCAGAGGTGTTCTCATTGAGAACGGATTCATTGGTTGAAGTTCGTAAACTGGTTTGATTTTCAACGAAATCGTGATCCAGCACAGGAAGGTCGATCGAAACACGCGTCAAAACAATTCCATTCACAAGAACGGCGATCCAAATGGCGCGATGAATTCGGTGCGAAGATGGCTTGAGCCAGCGAAGAATGATCAAGGCGACAATCGCCGATACCGTCAAAGTTACCGTGGCCATGAGTAAACTGGGGATTTCAAATGCACTTGGGTTCATTTTTATTGGCTCCCGTTTGCGATTCGTTTTTCAGCTTGATCGATGATGTCTTTGATTTCCTTGATGTCACTCGCAGATAGTGATTTGTCGTTGACCAATTGAGCGACAAGCGGAACTATGCTTCCTTCAGTGACACGATTCAATAGTACGTTCAACTGATTTGCGCTGACGTGCGCTGGTTTGATCACCGCAGAATAGCGGGCCGGTCGAGAATCGGATCGCTTGACATAGCCTTTTTCTGCGAGACGATTCAAGCGCGTTTGCATCGTGGTGTATCCAATCGGTTTGGCGAATTTTTCATGGGCTTCTGAAAGCGACAATTCGCCATGCTGCCACAGGAAGCTGATCAGCTCCATTTCCCCGCTCGTCAGCGAAAATTTTTTGCCCGGTTTTTTTGTCATCTGAATCTATCGGTGAGAGGACCTATTTTGTTTTTACTACGTTCGTAGTATTTATTACTAATCTTGTAGTAAAAGTCAAGCGTTTTCTGAAAAAGTTGAATTTGCCGAGGATTTCGCGGAAAAATCGCAGAAACGCGGGTGTTTTGATCGGCTAGCGAGAACCGCCTGGCGAAAACGAACCGTTTTTAATTTTCTGAACTTTCGTCCATTGATCCGAGATTCGATAGAGGATTTTTCCGGCCACCAGGTGGTCGCGTGCGTTGGCACGGGGGTTTTGTTGGTACCAGAGATTCGCTTCGGTACGAGGTGTGCCTTCAATAATCAGCAAGTCGGTCAACTGATCATAGCTGACGCGATGAGAAGTTGCTTCAAACAAGTCCCCGTAGATGTGGGCGTTGCCGGTTGCGATCAATTCGTTTTTTGGTTCAGTTGCCCCGCGCGGTTCCCACTTCGACATCTCGATCTTCTCACAAGTAAGCTTGACTGCGCCGGCAGGAATCTGCGTGACAACGTCAGGGTTGAGCGTCTGGGTCCAGTTGTTGACAGGCGTGTAAAGCGTTCGCACGTTGCCAGCGATTTGCATATCCTGAGTTTCCATATTGGCGACCAGCGAGCCGTCGAAGTTGACTTGAAGATAGGAGAGCCCGCTCGAGTTGCGAGCAGCTTGGCGTTGTTGCCCCATTAGCGAAAACGACGATTTGCCGATTCGATGATTCATGATGGTGCCAGGACCGGCGGCCGTGATCGCTCCCGTCGCCATCTTGACGGTCGCTCTGGGCACGATGACTTTTTGTTTTTCAACCAGTTTGCCTGCAGCATCGAAGTCTTGATTTTCGACGACGATGGGTTGAGGATTTTCGCCCCCGTTGTTAAGGCCAACGAGTTGAAATACGCGTTGAGTATTGTTGAGGTGATTGACGAGTATCAACTCTTCGATCTCGATTTTGTGATCCGGTTTGCGGTTTTCATTTGACAGAGATTGAAAGTCGACGCGTTGTTTTAGTTGTACACTCAAGGCCTGGCTGAGCGATTTCGTTTTTCGAGTGGTTGCTTGCTGGGTTTTTTGGCTGGCCTGCATGATCACATCTTGTTCGAAATAGATCGTGCGCCCGTCAAAAACCATGCCACCTCCCCAAGAGACGTCGATTTGAGCTGGCGTCTTGCCGATTGGTGTATTCTTCCGGCCGTTTTTTGGATCGGCGGTGCGAGGAGTCATTTGCATTTTGCCGGCTCCTTCGACCCAGAGCTTGTTGGCTGATTGGTCAAGATGAACTGCGACACCTTCGAGTAC
>CAMYNE010000416.1 GCA_947259675.1 uncultured Pirellulaceae bacterium | reverse complement strand
CACCTTCACACATGGCCCAAACGTAGGGTGCCATTCCTCGATGGCGCGGAAGAAGCGACGGATGAACGTTGGTGGTCCCCAGGCGACTGATAGCCAGCAATTCGGGCCCAAAAAGTTGATTCATGTAGATCGAGACAAACAAATCGGGTTTCCAGCCGGCAACCCGATCCCGCAGTCCGGGCGAGTTGATATCACGAGTCGAGTAAACCGGCAAGCCGTAGCGTCGAGCGATTCGCCGTAGCGGTTGTGTACGAGGGTCGCGACCGAAGATTCGCGGGACCAACGATGCAGCTGGAAGCATTGCCATTTCCAGGGCTTTGGCTACAAAAAAATCCCGGACCTTTTGTACACGTACCTGATCGCTTCACCTTGTTTTTGGCAGCGACGAACTCGATTAGATTTAATGATGCCAACGACTCGATCGGAATATCTGGCCATTACTCGATTGGTGATCGAATTAGCTTCCGGTATATCCCAGGTGAAAATGACGATTCGAATTGGATCGGGCACAGTACTCGTCTCGAAAAATTAATGGCTGAATAATACAAATCTGACTCTGCGTCGAAAGCGATTTTCAGACGAGTCGAATTTCAAGTCAATATTGATTTGGACGTCAATCCCCGAAGTCGCGGAGAGCGAACAATTGACACCAGTGTCCCAACTCTCAAATATTGATTTGTTAAAGGCGGTGCGCGAGAAGTTTTCTTAGCCCGCATCTCGCGCGTCGGGTGGGTCGAACTCGCGCAGCTACTTGGTGGGTCGTCGCAACTCGGTTGTTCGAAATAACAAAGTGTGCTCTGGCCGAAAGGACCTAAAGCGAGTGACGACCCACCAGCATCACCGTTTGCTCGACGCCACCCTACAGTCTGGTACGCCGTTTTAAGTTGCCACTAATCGGTCGCGGCTGGCGGTTGCTTGCCATACTTGGCCTCATAGAGGTTGGTGTATTTCTCGGCGAGGGATGGATCGCACTTGAAACATTGCGACTTGGCGCGATTGTGTTCTTCGCACCAGTCGCCCTTTTCTTTGCAGTCTGTGGCAACTTTGGCGCTGCACATACTGCATTCCTCTTCCGGAATCCCGTGTTCAACGCACCACCATCCCGAATGATCATTGGCAGCGTTTGTGGTTGGTGAGTTTGTGCTGTCCCCATTTGTACTTGTGGATGCATTTTCACCGGCACAACCGACGAGCATCAGGGCAACGACAAAAACTGCGGCCACGACTCTTAATGTAGTTACATTCATCATGACAAATTCCTTTTTACAAAACAAAACTAATTGGATGTAATAAACTCAGCACCTTGTTGTCCAGAGTGCGGTTGTCCATTTCCTTCAGACAGAATGTCCTGTTCAGACTCAACTTTCACTGTCCCCGGCAAAATCATATACAGCACGCGCAGCACAAGGAGGGATGCAGTGGATGAACTGATCACGCCGCCGATAACCACCGTTGCCAATGGCCGCTGAACTTCAGCTCCGATGCCGGTATTCAGCGCCATCGGCAAGAAACCAAGACTGGCAACTAATGCGGTCATAAGAACGGGTCGCAAGCGAGTCATTGCCGCCGTTTCGACCGCTTCCTCCAGCGGCATGCCTTGCCGGCGAAGTTGCCGGATGTACGAAACCAGCAACATATCCGCGAGCACAGCAACCCCAGATAACGCAACGAAGCCAATTGCCGCCGAAATCGAAAACGGCATGTCGCGAATCCACAATGCAATGATTCCGCCTGTCCAGGCAAATGGGATACCGGTGGCTACCCGGAGCGTGTCGATCACGTTTCGGTAGGTCATGTACAGAAGAATGAAGATCAAGATTAGCGCCAACGGAACGACGATCATTAATCGTTGACGAGCGCTGACGAGATTCTCAAATTGCCCGCCCCATTCGACGTGATAACGCCCACCGGGTAACTGTACTTCGTTTCCGATCCGCTTTTGTCCCTCATCAACAAAACTTCCGATGTCGCGGCCCCGGATGTTGCACGAAATCGTAATCCGACGGTATCCCCATTCGCGTGTAATTGTCGATGGTCCTTCCACCACCGTGATGGTTGCCAGACGTTCAAGTGGAATGCGTTGACCGGATGGTGTATTGATTTCAATAGCGCCGATCTCTTCTGAACTGCTCCGAAACTTTTCTGGTAGTCGAACAATCAGCGGAAATCGCTTCTGCTCCTCGATGACTTCCCCGATTTTATAACTTCCCAGAGATTCAACGAGATTTAGGATGTCGGTCGCGGACACGCCATAGCGGGCGATCTCATCTTGCTTGACAGCGATTTGCAGAACGGGCTGGCCGGTGATTTGTTCCACGGCAACGTCGGCGCTTCCTTCGATTGATCGCAACACTCGCTCGATATCTCCAGCTTTGTCAACAAGCACGTCAAAGTCGTCGCCGAATAATTTGACCGCTACGTCCGAACGAATACCGCTGATCATTTCGTTCAGTCGCATTTCAATGGGTTGCGTCATGGCGATGCGTTGACCGGGTATTTCGCGCAACAACTCCTGGACTTTAACAGTCAATTCATCTTGTGTGCGTGCTGCTGACCACTGAGATCGCGGTTTGAGTGTGATAAACATGTCAGTTAGTTCGACGCCCATCGGATCGGTCGCGACTTCGGCACTTCCAATGCGGCTCCAGGCATGCTCGACTTCATCCGGAAACTCTTGCAGTACCGCTCGTTCCATCTCCGTGTTGAGTCGAATGGATTCTTCGATGTCCGTTCCTGCCAAACGAACCACGTTGATAGCCAAGGCTCCCTCGGAAAGCTTCGGAACGAACTCTGAGCCCATGTTGGGTGCGATCAGTCCAAATGCGAGTGCCAGCACGCCGAGCGACATTCCAATCACAGCCGTCTTTTGATGCATCGTGAAATGCAAGATCGGTCGATAAAGTCGCTTGATCAGCCGGATCAAGACTGGCTCGCGATCGATCATTCTGTGGGGCAGCATGTAGCTGGCAAGCACAGGCATTAGTGTCAACGACATTAGCATCGAACCAGCAAGTGCGAAAATTACGGTCAAAGCCATCGGCCGGAACAGCTTGCCTTCTACGCCCGCCAAGGTGAGGATCGGAATGTAAACGATCATGATGATCAGTTCACCAAACATCGTTGGTTTGCGAACTTCGATTGCGGCGTCACGGATTACATCCAACTTGGTTTGGCCGCGCGGGATTCCGTGCGATACTCGCCTGACGCAGTTTTCAACCATGACGACCGAACTGTCGACAACCAAACCAAAGTCGATAGCGCCGAGGCTTAGCAGGCTGGCAGCAATCCCAACTTGCAACATTCCGGAAAATGCAAACAACATCGAAAGTGGAATCGCCAAGGCAACGATCAGTCCGGCTCGCAGGTTGCCCAGAAACAAAAACAATACTGCGACGACCAGCAATCCACCTTCAAAAAGATTCTTTTTGACCGTTTCGATAACATGGTCAACCAGTTCAGTTCGATCATAAACGGTAACCACCTCGACTCCTGGAGGCAGCGTTGTTTTGATTTCCTCCATTTTTTCTTTGAGTGAATGGGTCACTTCGTGGCTGTTTTCGCCCATTAACATGAATTTATCTATTGAACTGTATC
>CAMYNE010000415.1 GCA_947259675.1 uncultured Pirellulaceae bacterium | reverse complement strand
TTTTTGAGAAGCATCAGGTCGGCGACGTCGTGACACTCACTCTGGCACGCGGCGAAAATCGTGTCTCAGTGGAGATTGAGTTAGAATTGACCAAATGAAATCAGCGGCGGAGCACGCTCGCGTCAGCGTTCATCTTTCTCTTTGTGTCCTTGAATAGTGTTCTTGCGGCGAGCGTGCAATTCCGAATTGATTTGCTGGCAACACGCGTGCGGCCAAATTTTTGTCCGCCAGCTTGATCGCGCAGAACTCGAGCATTCCGTTGCCGTATCCGACAGGGCGATTCAGAATCGGTGAGAGGCGTGTTCACGTCGATGGGTCTAACGATCACCAAGGATCAAACGGTTCTCGAGTCAATCATGCGAAAGATCAAAGAGATGGACCGGGAACGACGAATACGCTGTCTTGTTGCGGACGCAATGGGTTGGATGTTGTGAGGTATTCACCATGACCCATCCATCCAAACGGAAAGGAAACTGCTGGGAACGTGAGCTTGTCAGACTCGCGAATGAAAGCGGCATCGAGGCCGAACGCGCCTACGCCAGTAATGGCCGGGCTCTCGGCGAGTGCGAGGAGACGGATCTGCTGATCGCAGGCAAGCGAGTTCAAGCCAAGCGGCGGGCGGCACTACCCGCGTACTTGCAGGTGCCGGAGGGAACTGACGCAGTGGCGTTCCGGCAGGACCGCGGCGAGCCGATGGTGTTGATGTCGCTTTGGGAGTGGTTGGATCTGGTGAAAGCCAAAGGCGTGAAAGCGTCTGGCTAAACCAGCCAGATGAAGCGCCCCACTGATGACGTTCAGCAAGAAAATAGATTTCATGCAGTGTGGGATTTTCGGCGGATCAGTTGGTTCGCAACCGCTCGGAGAATAGCCACAAAAAACGCGAGAACCACGAAAAGTTTTTGTGGATTCATGTGCTACTAACGGTCATGATCTTCGTGCTGAGCGCAAATGTTGAACATGAGATCACAGAGAACGCGGAGTATGTTCAAACGCCAAGTCAAATCATCGCGGCAAGTAATTAATGTATGTCCAGACGACTGTTGTTCAGACATTGACGACTCTGATTCTGTTTCCGTTTCCTCCTGTTCTTTTTTTTGGTTGCGGCTATGCCGCGCCGGGTTTTTTGTGGCCTCTGTTGTACCTGTTGGTTGCGGCTATGCCGCAATGTATCGTTCACAGTAAGCAAATTTCAGACTCGGTGCCGAAGTAGCAGGGCCGCGTCAAATCTAAGATTTGTCGATTACAATATCGTTATTCGGTCTTCTGCTCGACACTGAATTCTATTTCGTCTTCAATTAGTCTTTGCTTCAGCAGCTCAACGAACTGTTCGTTCATTGGCGCATCAAAAGTAACAATCTTGACGTATGGCGTGCCGGCAAAAAGACGCCATGGCAGTGCGCAGATGACTTGCAGCCGAACCTTTCGCGAACGAGCGAATAAAATGTCGTCCTCGCCAAGAATTGAGGGAGGAATAAACGCTCCCATAAAAATGTTGCGTTCAATTTCTGAACTGCCTGCGAAAAGGCCGCCGTTGTGTCGCGACTGGGAAGCTCCTGCGTCGCGATAGGCCGTTAAGTCGGTGTAGACTCCGCCGTGCTGGAAGGGTTGCAGAAGATCGGATCTGATTTCATTCAGTCGTAAGAATTCCTGTATGGATGTAGCGTAGAACTGTATTTCTATTTCGAGTTCAACCGCATCAACATGTTTATCGATCCAATCCAGCTTCAATCGACCCCGACGATGGGATTCATTGGCTGCCAAAAAAAACGCCACCACCGCGACAAATATGAAAAGAGAAATCAAGCGGAACTTCGGCATATGAGTTTTGCTTTCTATGCGCAAGAGTTTCTACACGCCACCAATTCTACCCCGATTTGTCTTCTTCCAGCTGCCCAAGACCCGTGTCGTTGAGAAGAAGCTTAAACTTCTCATCGGGAGTCAACAGTCCCCAGGGGTGAGAACAAAAAAGAGCGTTTCCATTACAACCTTTTTCGCCAACATGTTTTCTCGAAACTGCCCAATTCCCCTCTCCTCGAGACACGTGAGGGTCGGGAAGAGGGTAAATACATCGATCTGTTATTGCGGGAAGTTTTTGGTGTCTTGAGTCCCCTCAACCGTCGAAGATCCGCCTAGGCGGGACGCTGAGACGGCGACCTCCGCCACGGCGCATCTTCGATCTCCCCAAGGTTCTGAAGTTGCGCCGGCACATACTAGCCCGCAGCGCAAGCAAGGGAAACCATAGATTTATTCAATTTCCGGTTTCCTCGCTCGCGCTTCGGGCTACAGAAAACTCGATGTTTTTGCCACGCGCAACTTCAAAACCCCAAGGAGCGGTCAAAAAAACCGTAACCGAGGTCATGATTTGCGTTTCGTTAGTATTGTTTCAAGAAAATCTAATCATCGTTCGGGTGTTTTTTCCAGAACTTTCAGTCAAGAATTTCCAATGAGTTGTCGGCATTGGTTAATCGCTAAACCCACGAATTCGGCTGCAACGCTGTTAGCGTCTTCAACCGACTCAAGCACATCGGAAGTTAGCACAGCGCCTAACCAATATTGCGTCCAGTGACCGGGAGCCACGTCCGGCAAGGAATCGGGTTGATCAATGCCGTAGGGGTTGATGTAGAAATAGGGTTGATCGTAATGATTGTCGCCTGGCGATAACCCACCACCAATACTTCTCCCTTCAACATCGCCTGGCAACCAAAATCCGAGATCCAAATGATGAGGCCAGACTCGAAGCTCACCATTTCCCGCCAATGCTTTCTGGCCAAAAGTAAACCAATCGGCAATTTCGCGCAAGTGTTCCGGGTTTGGAGAAAACGCGTCTCCGTTGGCAACCCCATGTGGCGGCATCTCATAGTCGCGAAAGCCAATTTCGGCGCCCATATTTTCGCTGAGCCACTGAGCCGACTCGGCAAGAGTCTTGCCCATTAAATTGATCGATTCGTCCTGATATTCAATTTTGAATCCGACCACGTCGATGGCACAACCTGCACGGTTAATCAATTTGTTTTCGTTTGCGTCCCAACCGAGATTGGAATGGCTGTCATCCGTTGCTTTTTCCAGTCTTGCATCGGCTGCCGCGGCCAACAATTGAGTTGCCCAATGAAGTTGGATTCGTGAATCGGAAAGTGTTTTTGGATCTATTTCAAACATTGAGAATTCCTGGGTACTCATACTCGTACTCCTAACCTAATCACCGACAAAACCGAAAAACGACTAAGACTAGGATTAAGACTAAGACTAGGATTTTGCGCGAACACCAGCGTAGCGTATACCGGTTAGTTCAGCGATTTCTTTCTTCCAAGTCGTCAGGTCGTTTGCATTGAATTTACCTAAATCGTCGTGCCCACAGGCCCTGGCAAGGACCACCATCAGCTGAGTTGTTGCTTCAAAAAAATTCTGCAATCGTTTTGCAGAAGCGCTGATTTGCAAGCGATCGCGCAAGTTTTCTTTTTGCGTCGCAATCCCGACTGGGCAATTATTGGTTGAACAAGCTCGCATTCCACCCGTCACAATCAACGTCACGTGGTCTTTCCCTCGCCAGTCCAAATGTCGACGAGCCCGAGCGATTGCAGCCATCGTGGGAACGGAAATATTGTTTTTGAATATGTTGGGAGCCGCCCCAGTTCCGCCGCCGCGACCGTCGATGATGATGTAGTCGACACCAATCTCCAATGCAAAATCCATGTCGTCTTCGATGTGCTGCGCCGACATTTTGACACCGACCGGAATTCCGCCGGTCGCTTCACGGACTTCGTCGGCCACTCGGCGAAAATCTTCCACGCTCAAGAGATCCGGAAATCGCGATGGACTGATCGCGTCGTGACCTTCCGGCAATTCACGAACTTGAGCGATTTTTCCGATGACTTTCGTGCCTGGCAGATGTCCGCCGGTTCCCGTCTTTGCCCCCTGTCCACCCTTAAAGTGAAACGCTTGGCAATTTCGAACCTTGTCCATGGAATAGCCGAATCGTCCTGACGCAAGTTCGTAAAAGTATCGACTGTTTGCTGCTTGTTCTTCGGGCAGCATTCCGCCTTCGCCGCTGCAGATGCCTGTTCCGGCAAGTTCGGCTCCCATCGCTAACGCGACCTTGGCTTCTTCGCTGAGCGCGCCAAAAGACATATCCGAAACAAACAATGGGATTTTCAGCTCAAGAGGCTTTGCGGCCTGTGGTCCAATCACCAAACTCGTTTTCACCGGTTCGTCATCGAGCAACGGTTTTCGAGCTAGTTGAGCCGTGATGAATTGAATATCATTCCATTGCGGCAATTCCGTTGTGGGAACGCCCATCGACGAGACTGGGCCGTGATGTCCGATGCCCTCCTTGCCCTTCCGCGCGAGCATCTGGATATAAGCGTTATGGGGTTCTTCCGGGCCGCCATGGATGTCCTGATACAGTCCAAGGTATTCGTCACGATGAAAGGGCTGGGGGTGAGCCCTTGCAAATTCTTCGATGTCCGCCTTGTTAACGACGACGTCATCGCCCTCCATCGTCGCCTCGAACTTGTGTAGCGCCTCTTTGTTGTTGTACTCACTGACACCGGAATCGATTCGATAATCCCAGTTGTGAACGGCACAAAAGAGGTTGTCACCTTCGATATGTCCATCACTCATCAAAGCGGCGCGGTGGAGACAGCGTCCGAAAAAGACTGAAACTTGTTCGTCGTATCGAATAACTACCAGGTCGACTTCTCCGGCCAATGCATATTCGGGCCTGCGATCCTGCAATTTGCTCCAAGTTGCGACTTTGATGGTTTCATTCATTCGATTGATCTTTGGTTAGATTTCAGTGGCTCCGTTTAGATTCTTAATTGCATAAAATTGCAGCCGGTAGTCCTATCGTCAACAGTGGTAAATGAGCCCGCCAGTTACCCGGTTGGCGTAATGGTGTTTGGATTCCTGTCAAACGTCGGACCCCTTGCGGGTGGAACCGTTGTGATCGAGGGTTCTCACCGACTTGTCCAGCAATTTGTTGAAAAACAGCCGCGTGAGAAACTGGGGAAAATGAAAACCGTTCGTTTGGCGTTGATGGATAGCGAGCCTTGGCTGCGAGATCTGACGAAAGTGGGCGATACTGCGAAACGGGTGGAGAGGTTCACCAAAACTGAGCTGGTATCTGGCGTACCTCTTCGCATCGTTGAATTAACGGGTGAGCCTGGAGATATTGTGTTGTGTCATCCTTGGCTTCTTCACGCGGTAGCGCCTAATTGCGGCGAGTTTCCCAGGATGATGTGCGTGCAAAGAATTCACTCGAAAGAGCCGAGTGATTCTTCCAAGGTTTAAGAATTTGGACCCGACATCGAATAGGCTCGATTTGACTTGACGGGCGGAACAGGTTCCACTTCTTTCCAATCTTCGCATTCTGAACCGGCCCTGACAATTCGGTCAATTTCGGACGCAGACGCACCGCGTTCAATCAACCGTTCTTTTAACCGAGCATTACATGCCGTTTTGTAAATACTGTCAATTGTTGCCATGACAACCCAGATCACAAGAAACATAAACGCGCATGCGATCGCCATGACGGGAACCAAATTGCCTCCAAGTGCTTGGATCATTCTCGATTCTCCTGGACAAAGTCTCTGTTTACTTTAAGGGCTGAAACACCATTCGTTCTCTCCATCATTCTATTGGAGTCGATTGTCGGATTTCCCAGATTTTTTTCGTTTTCAAAGAAATATTCGGGATTTGTCCGCTGTAACCAGCCCGTTAATATAATCATCAAATAATTTGCGGATTAACTCGTGTTTTTCAAAAGTCTTTTCGCTGAACACAAATTTATGCTCAGCAGGAGGGTAC
>CAMYNE010000414.1 GCA_947259675.1 uncultured Pirellulaceae bacterium | reverse complement strand
TGGCCAGGAATGTGTGAATACTTGGGTTTATTTGTGGTTGAAACCCAAATGTCCCGACATCGAGCCTACTGGCGTTGAGAATGGTCATCCCGTCTATAATTGGTGTCCGGCAACTGACACGACGCACTGAAATTCGAATCCAATTGCGAGCCGCTAATGTACTGTTTCGTCACACGACAATTAATTTCAAGTTTAGAAGCAATTGTAAGATCGGTTCGTAGTTCGGCCTTAAGGCGGTTATCGATGCGTCGGCTTAATGAGACCATCCAGCTTAGGGGTTTTTTAACCTCTCCTTGGGGAGAGGTCGCCGTCTCAGCGGCCGGTGAGGGGCCAATATCAACAACACAACCATTCGTGAATTCGCAGATTGACGCATGTCATCCTCTCCCCGAACCTCACGTATCGGGGGAGAGGGAATATAGCATTGCACTGGGGGGGGCTTTCCCTAAAAGCGGAACTCCAAACTTGCAAAGCCTCGTCTGCCTCGCCAACGCATTGGACTTGTGTAACTGGTTTATGAAACGTCCGTGGCCATACGGCCTCGTCATTCTAATCGCATTCGTGACGGTCTGTCCGGGGCAAACCGTTGAGACACCAAAACAAAAGACTGAGCCAAAACGTGCCAACGCACAAAGCGTAGAAAAAAAAATCTCCGTCGAAAAAGATGCTGGTGCAATTGTCGTCAAATACGGTAATGAACTCTTCACGCGATACGACTTCTCCAGTTACGCGAAACCCATTCTCTATCCCGTAATCGGTCCCAAGCAGATTCCGATGACGCGGAATTGGCCAATGAAGGCGACTCAAGGTGAAGCCAACGACCATCCCCATCACAAATCCATGTGGCTGGGCCACGAGCTCAACGGGCTCGATTTTTGGGGCGAAACAACGGGCTCCGTCAAGCACGATTCTGTTGTCGAAATCAATTCGGAAAATGGATCTTTTTCCGTCAAGAATGACTGGGTCTCCAAAAAAGATGGAACGATCATTTGCACCGAGATTTCGGCTTTTCGATTTGGTGCGGTGGCCGAAAAAAAATGGATTGATGCGACGCACACCTTCTATGCCAGCCACGGCGACATCCATTTTGAAGACACCAAGGAAGGCTTTTTTGCAATCCGAACTCATCCCGATTTGCGGCTGAGTCCGGACGAGAAGCGGGGTGTTGAAAAAGTGTTTGGGCAGGCGTTCAACAGTCAGGGTACGACTGGCAAAGCGATTTGGGGGCAAAAGGCAAAGTGGGTTTGTTATTGGGGACCGGTCGACGAACAAGTCGTTGGGATTGCCATTTTTGACCATGCCTCCAATCTTCGTCACCCAACGACCTGGCATGCACGGGAGTACGGACTTGTCACTGCGAATCCTTTCGGGCTGCACCATTTTCAAAAGAAGGAGAAAGGCGCTGGGACCCACACGGTCAAAAAAGGCGATCAAATCACGTTTCGATATCGTGTCGTTTTCCAATTGGGTCAACAAACGGCCGAAGAGTTGAATCGGCAGTTTGATGAATACGTCGGTAATTGGTAATTCGGACCATCATGAATGATCGCGCAAAGACGCAAAGACCTAAATTCCCAGTCATTCTGAGGGAGGAACGAGCGAAGAATCTCCTCTGCCAATTTCAGTATTTGTAGGCAGGAACAAGCTTGCGCCGTTCCGGCATTGCGGCACGGAAAACTGGGCAATGCCGGAACAGCGCCGGGCTCGTTCCGGCCTACTATTGATTAGCCGAAGTTCATCCCGACAGCCGCCCGGCATTTGTTTCAGCCGCAATCTGTGCGATCGTATCTCTTGTTGCTTGCTCAACAGCTCGTTGCCAGTTGCTTGCAAGACGTTCGTACATGGGGTTTTCGTAGGCAAAGATAATCGCGCGCGAACTATTGATCACTGCACCGAGTCCTTCGTCATCAAAACCAGCCGCAACATCGGCAGCGGTTCCACCTTGAGCTCCAAGGCCGGGTATCAAGAGAATCGCGTTGGGCATTTTGGACCGTAGTTCCGCCAGCTGTTCCGGGTACGTCGCTCCGACGACTGCCCCGACGCATCCGTAATCGCCTTCGCCTTTTGTTTGGAGCGACAAAGTCTGCACTAGCGTGGCGACTTTCACGTAAACGGTTTCGCCGTCGACGATCAAATCCTGGATCATGCTGCTTCCCGGATTGGATGTTTTTGCCAGCACAAACAGGCCAGCTCCCTGCTTTTTCGCCGAATCGACAAACGGATCGAGTGTGTCGGCGCCAAGGTACGGATTGATCGTTAGCGCATCACATCCCCAGGGGCTATTGTGGCCGAGAAACGCCTTCGCGTAAGCCGCTGCGGTCGAACCGATGTCGCCTCGTTTGGCATCCATGATCACCAGCAGACCCTGGCTGCGCGCGTGATTGACAACCGATGCCAGCGCGGTCATCCCGGCGGGGCCCAGCATCTCAAAGAAAGCGGCTTGCGGTTTCACGGCGGGCACCAAAGGCGCAACGATATCGATGATTTCGCAGGAAAATTTTTGAAAAGACTGGGCAAGCAATTCCAGGTTTTCGGGATCTTCAGCTCGTAATTTTATCGGCAGTCTTTCGCTTCTCGGATCGAGGCCCACGACAAGCGGTGTCTTTCTCAGTCGTGTTGCCGCAATGAGTCGATCTGCAAAATTGGCTGGCATAAATAGCCTTCATAGATTTCAAAGTCAGCTCTTTGATACCAAAAAAAAGAAAAACGGTTAACCGGCCCAATAGGAAACGGCCCAAATGTACGAACATCGTTTAACCGCATCGGGCCGCGTTTTGTCTTCCAAACGCGCGGGGCCTTGCGCACGCGGTTAAACGATGCGCTATTTTCAATTTTGCTCTCAATGAATTTGCTTACCGGCGGCCATTATTGCCGTATTTTTCAGCGGTCCATTAATCAGTGACATCAGTGAAATCCGTGGTAAAACTGATTAAGGATTAGCCTACAACGAAGGTCAAGGCTGGGTCAAAACGGTGGCTTCGAACAGAAGGCTCTGAACATTCGTCCGAGGATTCGTGTCTGTACGGACGTCCGAAAGTCAGATAGAATCGTACCGAGCGGGCTGTAGCGTAGTCTGGTAGCGCGCCACACTGGGGGTGTGGAGGTCGCTGGTTCAAATCCAGTCAGCCCGACTGACAAAGCTCCGGGAAAACAATTTTCTCGGGGCTTTTCTTTTTCCTGGGAGTCACTTTCCAAGTCGCCAAATTGTCCTGAATTCTCTCTTGAATTGTTTCGTTTGATCGGCAGTGTGGGGCGTGTGGGCACCCAACTTTCACCCTCAACCAAATGTTAGAATGCCGCAAAAATCAAAACGCAAACTGAATTTGCGTTCGATAAAGCCAACCAATATCGCCGGGTGACATATCCAAAGCAGACGAATTGACCGGTGTTCCATTTAGATACGTAAAATCAGATACCAGTTTGGCATTTTGGCCTCGAAAATAGTAGGCGAAACCACCGGCAACCGTGTCGGCGCTGAGGTCGCCCATGCCAAGCGTTCCCGAATCACCCGATACGCGCGACCAACGAGTAAGCAATTCCAGTTTTCCAGGAACCACAAACTTACCGATCTGCAGCCAGTGCCCGTGATCAAATAGATCTGGGATC
>CAMYNE010000413.1 GCA_947259675.1 uncultured Pirellulaceae bacterium | reverse complement strand
GTAGGCTGGATTTCTTTTTCGGCAATTGCTTCTGTTGCGGCGTCAACCAATCCCAAAGGTTCTTTGGATCCTCGCTGATGCAGCCAAACTTTTGGTTTTGAATTTGAACGAAAACTCGGCGACGTCGACGTCAGTCTGAGATACAGTTCGCCATGCAAAGCCGGAATCAGCGTTGCGGAAGTCTGCTCCCGCGACCTAACGTCTGACAATTGCGAAGTACTGAACAGTCCTCTCGACGTATAAATGTCTCGACCATCCGGTGATGGAATGGCCAGTCCAAGCGAGTCTCGTATCGACAAAACTTCGAACCGGCTTGCCCTGATCCGCAGGACGTCTGCGCCCCTGGAACCACTCGAAACCGTAAACAGCATTCCGTTCGCAGACGCTCGAATCCTGGATTGACTCGAGGCATCTATCCTGTAGCCCTGAATTCCAATTCGTTTCAGCTCGATTGGTTTTAGCCTGTCGGGATCAAAGAATCCGATTTCACTGCGACGATTCCACATCCCAATCACCACCAGGGGTCCCGTCGAGGCGGACCCCAGGCCGAGACCCATCACGGTACCCTCCATATCAATTCGCTTCGAGACAACACTCTCGAAATCATAGATGTCATACGAACGGAGGATATTCTTTTCAGTTTCGACAACAACAAAGCGGTCGCGTCCGGCGGCCATGAAAAAATTGCTTTCAGGTGCTGCCAGATAGGTTTCAACTTTTTTCGATGCAAAATCCACAACTGCAATCTGCCGGATGAGCGGCAGGGACACGAACATTAGTCGACCTCCTGCCCCAAAACAAACGTCATCGATGTTATCAGGAAGATTGAGTGACTTGGGTTCTGTTAGTTCGACATTGGCGACTTCTTTGCGCTCAGAATCTCTACGCCGAACAACATCGTCCTTGGCTCCCGATTCTTTTTCGATCCTGATCGTGTACCGATCGGTCCAGATTTCGTCGTCGGCGACCGCGAAACTGGCATCCAGTTTGACGGTATCGGGAAACTCAGCACCACGAAATTCAATACGATTGGCATCCTGGAGGTCAACGTCAATTTCGCGCCCCGCCAGCTTTACGCTTACCGCTTTCCAGAGATCATCGGGAAGTTTGCATTTGAAACGCGTTCCGTTGGTTTTCTTGAGCTCAAACTCCGTCGCGTCCGCCCCTTTTTTGCTGAGTGAAGAAATATCTCGAATATTGATTCTCAAGGGCTTGTCACCTAACACGGTGATTTCCTGATTAGCAAGTTTGCCTGAGATTTTGTTGGTCTCAAAGAAGGCGTCGAACATCACGTCTTGGTAATCGGCCATCCGGACCAAATTGAATTTCGCCGAAAACACATTCTGCTCTTGTTGGGTGAGATTAATCGTCTCACCCGTCGTATTCACGTCGACCGTCGCCAGGCAACCTTCGAGCGGCTTGCCAGAGCGATTTGAGACCGTAAGCGTGGCCGCAATGGGTTTGGCCAAATCCGCAGCTTTGACCTCTTCTGGAACTTGAAAGGTAACGACCGGTTTGTCCAGTAAATGAACTCCGACTTCTTCAATCGGAATTGCGAAGTTAATCCCTGCGCCATCTTTAATCGTCGCTTGAACAATTCCAACGACCTTCCCCTTCGAATCGACAACGGGCCCTCCGGAATTGCCGGGATTGATTTCCGCGTCCAGCTGGATGAGCTTCAGTTTTTTTCCTTTCTTTCGCAAAGCGGTCACACGACCAACGTTCACTGAAATAGACGGATAGTCTTCGCCCCTCAGCGTTAACGCATCACCAAAGGGATATCCAAACGCCACGATCTCAGAGGTCTCAAACAGCCCATCCGAAGTACCCAATTCCAGGGTTGGAAACGGACCGGAACGCGAGACAGATAAAAGGGCGAGGTCCGCATCGGTCTCGATTTCTTCGACCTTGGCGAAAAGCCGGATGGGCCGGTTGGAGTCGGTATTTAGCACAAGCTTGATGGTTTCGCTTTTTCGTACATCGGCTATGACGTGCGCGTTGGTGACAAACAATCCGGTGGAGTCGATGCAAAAGGCGGACCCAGTGTTTCTCGGAGTAATCACATACGCGGTCGCGTCTTTGACCCGTTGAATGACGGCGTTTTTCGATTTGTCATTGACGTCGATTTCCTGAATCGGATCCTCCGGGTCGATTGTTGGCTCGTCAGAATCGGCCTCGTTGGCAGTAATCTCCTCATTGGGTGGATCGGTACCCACTTCGTTCACACCGTCATTCGTTTCAGCAGAATCAGCCTCGTCGCCAGCAATTTCCTCATTGGGTGGATCGTTATCCACTTCGTGCGCACCGTCATTCGTTTCAGCAGGATCAGGATCACGTTCTGCCACCCGCGATTCGGCGGAATTCGGATCCGCTGGATTGGTTTCTGCGTTCCTGGTCCGAATCCGTCGAGGGCGTCGGCGCAACCTCTTCAACGTTGGCATCGGCGCTCGCCATTTCGTTATCAGGAACCGAAGCGACTTGATCGGAGGAAGGTTCGATGTCAGGGGCTGCCATTTCCTCGGCTGTAGCCTCAATTGGCTGGTCTGCTTTCGACGGCTCACTGACGGCGTCTGAAGGTGAGCCGGAATCCAAGGTCGCTTCAGCAGATGAAGCAGTACTCGTGCTGGCTTCGATGTTGCTTGCGACAGTTCCTTCGTTGGAAGTCGTCCACCGACTGATTTGCATTCCCAAGTAAATCAATCCAGGGGATATCAGAAGAGTGGCGGCAATCACTATCCATACCCCCTGCCTGGAACTATTGTGTTTCGGCGCAGCCTGTTTTCGTTGATGGGTGTTGGAACTCAATTTCCGAACGGAAGACCCCTGCGATTTACCTGATTCAACATCGACGGGTTGGATCGCTATCACTGGTTCGCCTTTTTCAGGAATCTGGAATCCCTGTTTGCATTTTGGACAGGTCGACGCAGTTCCCAAAAGTTTGGAGGGGACCTGTAGCTTTTTGTTGCATTCCGGACAACGAATGAAAACAGCCATGACTTGATCAATTTCTTTAAGGAGTAACAGGCAACTCTAGATTGTTACGAAAACGGACAATGGACTCGACCGAAGTTGAGCCCTCAAACGCGATCGTGACCAGCACGATCACCCATTCACTCACTGGAATCGAACCTCGAACTTGTGAAACACTTCTACATTTTCGCCATCACTCAGGGATACAATGACTTGATGCTTACTGCGCTTCAAATCTTGCGGTTTCCATTTTATCAGTCCTTGTTCCGAGATGGTCATGCCTTCGGGACAAACGGGAAGCGAATAAGTCAGCTTCTCGGCATTTGTTTTGGCCTTCACCTGGTATTGAAATTCTTTCTTGCGATCCGAGGATTCAGGAGGAAGTGAAACAATGCTGATGTAATTTCCAATCGTCGATTTGATCGCGTTATTAATGTCCAGCGAGAACAAATAGAACTGGGAATCTCCCAGGAATCCGATCAGATCCCTGGCCGGGTCAAACACGATTTGTTTCTCCAACGTGATATTCCGTTCTTGCGGATTCTTCGGATTCTTGAATCGAGGCGGGTCTTTAATCGCAGGTAGTTCGGCCAATCTAGCTTCGTTGCCTAGCTGATTGACCGAAATCGCCCATGTACGCTCAAACGTTTTCCTTTCTTTTTCCAAAACAACGGCAAGGTACAAATCACCCGATCTGGCGGGGACCAATTGCTCGAAGGAATTTGAACCACTGCGACTTGCAGAAGAAGTCTTCCGGTCGCGTGAATCAAAACTTTGCAAGTTGCTTCCACCGCTACGGATCGCGCCTGTTCGTGTAAGAATCCAACGTCCATCAAAGGATGGAAATATCTGCCCCCACGAGGTCGTTCTGGTGTCTTCCCGTTTTGACTTGCTTCCGATTGAATGTTGTATCACTTCCAGCCGACGACCATCGTAATAGGTCGTAAGATGACCATTGGCGGAAACTCGTAGCTGGGCATTGTCCAGATCTATTTCAGGCAATCGAAAATTCCCTTTTGCGTGCAGTGACTTTGCATCCAACACGGAGATACTTCGGCCGGCGGTAACCAACGGAGAATCCGATGATTCGCCCATTGCCATCGAGAGGCAATCTCTAAAATTTTTCTTCTTTATAATCGGTGGTTTCGACAAGTCGTTCAGGTCGAATGACAGCAAATGCGACGTGTCTTGTTGCCGCACAAACAGTTCCGACAATCCTGCGGCGAACAGGAAATCTTCGCTGCCCGCATCAAAGAACCCGACTCGTTTTTTCAGGTCAAAATCGATGATCGCAATCTGACTGGATCCTTTCATCGCGATAAACATCAACTTGCCACCCGCACCAAAACAGACGTCCCTGGGCTCAGCCGGTAATTGAATTGCCTGCCGCGAGTAGGTCGCAGAAAGTAAAGGTTTTTCGTCGTCGTTGGCACCCGTCGAAATTACTTCTGCGAGTTTTGGAACTCGTGACATGCCAATCTTATGAGTCAGCTCGACCAATCGGTCTCGATTGTCGTAGACTTGAATTCGAATTGTATATTCATTCGAAACATCGGGGGCCGGGAATTCGATCGACTTGGCTTCCCGAAAGTTCACTGTCAGCGGCCGGTTGCCGATGACGTAGGAGACGTTTCTCCACAGATCCGGATCAAGGGTTGTTACCAATGACTCACCCGAACGAAATTCAATTTCGGCGTCAGGTCCAGACTCTTTGAGCCACGTAATCCTCTCTACGCTCAACAAATCGATCGTTCGCCCCGTGGCCCCACCCACTTTGAATTTCCGTGCCTTGATCGAACCCTTGACCGTCAGACCGTCGATGATCGTCTTAAAGTCGACTCGTTCGCGCTCGGATTGACTAAGAAAAGACAACTTGCCCGCAAATTCGTTGGGGGCTGTTTCCTCGAGAACGGGTAGCGATTTGCCTCGACTACTTGCGTATCGAATGCCCGCCCGAACCTTCAGTTTTCGGTCATCCCCGGTAAATCGACGCGGCGTCTTAACTTTGATCGGAATCTGTTTGGCAAAGTCTCCTTCACTGATCGTAGTGGGGGCGATGACCGTAACGTACGGACGGCGACGCAGCCCGCTCAGGAATCTATGGATTGGAATGATTTCCCGTCCATCCGGCCCGACCCTGCCCACGATGCCAATCAACAATCCGTTTTTGTCCAACACCGGCCCACCTTGGGTAAAGTGAGACGAATCGTCTTCTTGATCGATAATGATTTTCATCACTTTTTGTGTAGATGTGGATGTGTATTTGATCGTTTTGATTCGTTTGACCAGGACGGACATCGCCGCCGCATTCCAGGCACTCCTGGAAACATTTTTTCGGTCGATGACCGAATATCCCCCGATGATCAGCTCATCGGTTTCTATAAGACCCGAGGTATCGCCGATTCGGAGCGGATTGAAACTAAAAGTTTCACCCTTTGGCCCTCGGCCAGCCAAAACTAGCGACAGCCCGTTGTAACCGTCGCCGTCCACATCAAATGTCGTTTTGACCTTTTTGGTGTTTCCCGACCCGACCAACATTTGCAACTTCTGACCAAACTCGAGTCCCTTGACGACGCTTCCGGTCGTCAAGAAAAGTCCTTTTTGGTCAACACAAAACGCGGCACCGATCGGACCGTCTTTGTTGAACAACAGTGCCGTCCCCTCTTTCATCTGTTGAATCAATTCTGCACGAGGTGGAATTGGCCCCGGTTCCGCGGTGGGCCCGACCGATTTTTTGACCGGGGGTTTTGAAGCAATCTTTTTGGTGGGATCCGGCTGGGGGACACCGATCTGACGCGTGTTTTTATCCATCTTTGTCGGTGCGCGAACGCCGGGAGGCAGCTTCATCGTTCGCGGCGAAGGTTTTTCGGGTTTTAGTTTTGGAATCGCGCGTTGGGGTGAAACTGGTGCACGATCGTCTGGTTGTGCGGTGGCTGGTTTTTTCAGAATGTCGGGCTGTTTAGCGGTTGGCTTGGCCTCACTTGGCTTGGCCTCACTTGGCGTTGGCACACCGCGGTTGTCGATT
>CAMYNE010000412.1 GCA_947259675.1 uncultured Pirellulaceae bacterium | reverse complement strand
GAACCGATCGCCGCGATCGTGTTGTCGACTTCAAAAAAGTCGGAGGATTATTCCCAGTTCAGTGGTCCCACGGGCGAAGTTCGGCCTGGCCATACGGATCTTGTAAAGTTTTACAAGTCACAAGGCTTCATTGATATTCGGGGCGGCGGGCGATCCAGTTACCGCTCCACGATCAGCGACGTGATTGGCGGTTCGATAGCCCGAATGTGTCTCAAGGCCAACTTCGGTACCGTTATTCTTTCGTCGATTTGTCAAGTTGGACCGATCAAGGCGGCTCTTAGTCTTGCGGACCATTTGGATGCGACATTTGGGAATCGAACCGACATCGAATCATCCGAGCTGACACAGATCGAGGAACAAATTGATGCAACCGAGATTCAAACGCTGGATTCCAACTTCGCCGCCGAAGCTACGGAACTGATTAAGCGGACTCGAATGGAAGGCGATTCGCTGGGCGCGGCGATCGAAGTGGTTGCTGTTAACGTACCGGCGCTTGTCGGAGAACCACTATATCATAGTTTGAAACTGCGATTGATGGGATCGTTGGGCGGACTTCATGCTGTTCGTTCATGCGAAGTCGGAGCTGGCTGTGAAGTTATCAGCCGCCGGGGAAGCGAGAATAACGATCCCATTCGAAACGACGGTTACCAGAGCAATCGTCATGGAGGAATGCTTGGCGGCGTGACGACGGGGATGCCGTTGGTTTGCCGAGTCGGCTTCAAGCCGACCTCCACGATTGCAGTTCCGCAAGCGTCGGTCCGCAAGAACATGGAAGAGATTGACTTCAAATTGAAAAAAGGCCGCCATGATCCATGCGTTGGCGTTCGCGCAGGTGTCACGCTGGAATCGAGAATGGCAATCGAACTGTTAAACGCCGTTTTGGTTCACGGGGGAAATCGAATCGACAGGGCCAATTTTAGGTTAGAGCCCTAGTTCAATGTCGATTCTTAATTTTGGGGTACTTGTGCGAATCAATTGTTTAACGCCCAGCCGGAGGCGCCGGCTTTTTTCTGCTTCAAGCCGGCGTCTTCGGCTGGGCGTTAAACGAGCTGTCCCTGATCTTTACGATTGCCAAACCGCTAGTTGAAACGCCTTTGTAACAACAAACGGCTTGTCCGTTTTCGGTGTCACTGATATAGTTCGACAAGTATTCACATAGGTCCTGAAGCGATGCAACAAACTCATCCAAATTGCGTTTCCACAATTCAAGGCCACCTCTGCGCTCCGATGTCGCACACTGATCCTTAGCTTGATCAACTTTCTACGTCCGCTCGGAAGATGACTTCAGGAGAAGTCACATGGAAAGAATTTTGAGCCGTAACCTTAGCTGTCAAGGCAAAATCAATGCGCGAAATGTTAAACGAAAAACTGTCTCGATTCGAAGAACTCGAAAATGCGATGGCCGATCCAGAGGTCCAGGGAAACTCTGCAAAGATGGCTTCTGTGGCCAGGGAGCATGGCTCGTTGGCAAAACTGGCCAATAAATATCGCAGATTCAATGTCATCGTCGGCGAGATCGACGAAGTTCGGGAGATGGCGGATTCCAGCGACCCGGACGAGAAAGAGATGGCAGAAAACGAACTGAAATCTCTGCTCAGTGATCGAGAAAAGCTGTGGGATGAATTGCTCGACATGACCATCGGAGGCGACGACGCCAATCGTGCCCGATGCGTGGTCGAAATTCGGGCTGGGACCGGCGGCGACGAAGCGGCGCTGTTCGCCCGTGACCTTTACGAAATGTATAAACGGTTCGCCGAATCGAAAGGCTGGAAGTTCAGCGTGCTCGAATCGAGCCCATCTGATATGGGAGGATTCAAAGAAATCACTGTTTCGGTTGAAGGTGAAGGCTGTTACCGCGAACTTCAATATGAAAGCGGCGGGCACCGTGTTCAAAGAGTTCCCGAAACGGAAACCAAGGGCCGGGTACATACTTCGGCTGCCACGGTGGCCGTTCTTCCCGAACCCGAAGACGTCGAAATCGATCTCAAGTCGGAAGACTATGACGTTGAACGATACGCGGCCAGCAGCGGGCCCGGCGGGCAACACGTCAACAAGACGTCATCGGCGATTCGGCTCACGCATCACGATACCGGAATTGTCGTGAAATGTTTTGAAGAAAGGTCGCAACACAAAAATCTCGCCAAAGCAGTTCGAATTCTCAAGTCGCGGCTTTATGCACACTTTCAAGAGATGGAAGAAAAACAGCGTGCCGACACGCGGAAGACACTAGTCGGATCGGGAGATCGGAGCCAGCGGATCCGAACGTACAATTATCCAGATAACCGGGTGACCGATCATCGCATCGGACTGACACTGTATAAACTTGACCAGATCATTGCCGGCTCAGTACAAATGGTCACCGACGCGTTGATCGATCATGATCGTCAAACGTTGCGAACTTCCATGGGAGCACTCGATTAGCTCGATCCCACAACACGGATGGCAAGACCTATGTCAGAAGCACAATCAGAAGCACAATCAGAAGCACAAACAGAAGCGCAATCGGAAGCCTGGACGATCAAGCGATTGCTCGACTGGACGACTGAATACTTTGGACGTTGTGATTCAGACAGCCCACGTTTGGAAGCTGAAGTGCTGCTGGCCGAGGCTCTTGGTTGCGAACGAATTCAGCTTTACACCCAATTCAATGAAGTGCCGCAGGAACCCGCGTTGGGCAGCTATCGTGCATGGGTCAAACGCCGCGCCGCAGGGGAGCCGGTTGCGTACCTGGTCGGTCACCGCGAGTTTTACTCGCTCAAGTTTGAGGTAAACGAGCACGTTTTGATTCCGCGACCAGAAACAGAACATGTCGTCGTCGAGACCATTGAGTGCTCAAAGCATTTTCAGTCACCGATCCGAATTGCCGACGTTGGCACGGGAAGCGGGTGTATTGCAGTTGCACTGGCCAAACACCTGCCCAACTCCCGGATCACAGCCAGCGAGATTTCTCCGGAAGCACTCAATGTCGCCCGTCAGAATGCAAAACTTCATGGTGTTAACAACCGAATCGAGTTTTGCGAGAGTAATTTGTTCGCATCTTTTCCTGAAGGTCAGTTCGAAATTATCGCCAGCAACCCACCCTATGTGGGAACGAAGGAAGTCGAAACACTCGATGAAAATGTCCGCAAGTTTGAGCCCGAAATAGCACTCTTTGCTGGTCCAAAAGGAACGGAGCTGATTGAAAGATTGCTGGCTGAATCGTTGGAACGACTTGTCGCAGGAGGCTACCTGGTTTTTGAAACCAGTCCGATCGTGATGGAAGCATGTTTAGCTCTGGTGGCACAGCAATCAGGGCTCGAGCATCAAAAAACGGTTCGCGACCTCGCTGGCCATCAACGCATCGTGGTTTGCAAAATGACGGGGTAGTGATACTTGGTCCGGTAGTTTAACGCCCAGCCGCAGGCGCCGGCTTTGAATACGACTGGCCGGCGCGTACTTAGGCTGGGGGTTAAACGCAATACCCGTTTAATGAAGCAAGGAAATATTCAAAGTCATTCTGAGGGAGCCTAAGCGACCGAAGAATCTAGCGCAAACGTACGAGAGATCCTTCACGTCGCTCCACTCAGTTCAGGATGACTACAGCGAATCTGAGCGAAAAAACACGGAATATGAACGGTATTGGTAAACG
>CAMYNE010000411.1 GCA_947259675.1 uncultured Pirellulaceae bacterium | reverse complement strand
ATTGGTGGATTGTCCTGTGAAGATACATTTGCCTTCAACCGGTTCCTGATTGAGCGGAATACAGCGAGGCGTCACCTTCAACGGCTTCAAGATCTCGTCGACTTCGGGGGAATCCACAAAATGGCACTCGGCGAAGCCGCCGTGAATCTCTGGATTTTTTTGGTTTTTGGGTGTAAAGAACGCTTTGAATTCATCAAGGGAATCTATCGATTTGGTGTTGTCCAGCCGCAATTTCAACGCGTTGTCATACAGCGTCTGTTGAAAATCATCCAACGTTTGATTAATCGTCGCCACAAACTCGTCTCGCGCTACCCCATTTGACTTAGGTTGATCGCGACGACCGACGAATAAACTGCCACTTTCAATGTCTCGAGGGCCGACTTCGACGAGAATCGGCACGCCGCGTTTGATGTGGAACCACTTCTTTTCACCGCCGCGTAAATCGCGATCATCGAGAATTACGCCCAGCTTTTGACCGTGATAGTCGATTTCTTTCAACTCCTCATGAAGTGACTGACAGTACTCCATCACGGTCGCTCGATCTGAGTCTTTTCGAATAATGGGTAGAATGACAATTTGCTTTGGCGCCAGTTTCGGAGGCAAAACAAGTCCATCGTCATCGCTGTGCGTCATAATCAGAGCGCCGACCATTCGCGTCGAGAGCCCCCACGATGTTGTCCAGCAGAATGACTCATTCCCGGACTTATCCTGGAATTTGATGTCTTGTACCTTGGCAAAGTTCTGTCCCAGGAAATGCGACGTTCCAGATTGAAGGGCCTTGCGATCTTGCATCATGGCTTCGATTGTGAGCGTCGAATCCGCACCCGGGAATCGCTCGCCAACCGTTTTTTCTCCCTTAATAACCGGCATGGCCATAAAGTTTTCGGCAAAATCAGCGTAGACGTCGAGCATCCGACGGGTCTCTTCCCATGCCTCTTCTTTCGTGGCGTGGACAGTGTGGCCTTCCTGCCAAAGAAATTCGGTGGTCCGCAAAAACAACCGTGTCCGCATTTCCCAACGAACGACGTTGCACCATTGGTTGATCAACAAAGGCAAGTCACGATAGGACTGAATCCATTTGGCAAACATTGCGCCGATAATCGTTTCGGATGTCGGTCTGACGACGAGCGGTTCTTCCAACGGCCCTGCTGGGACCAATCCACCGTCGGCGCCCACTTCCAACCGGTGGTGAGTCACAACGGCGCATTCCTTTGCAAAACCCTCAACGTGTTCGGCTTCTTTTTCCAGAAAACTTTTTGGAATAAAGAGTGGAAAGTATGCATTCTCATGACCGGTGTCTTTGAACATTTTGTCGAGAACACGCTGCATATTTTCCCAGATGCCGTATCCCCATGGCTTAATCACCATGCAGCCACGAACCGGCGATACTTCGGCCATATCGGCTGCTTTGATGACCTGCTGGTACCATTCGGGATAGTTTTCGTCGCGTCGTGGAGAGATTCCGCTTTTGCTCATGATTTCCTTCTGAACGGGTGACAACGAGAACGGCGCATTTTAGGCCGCCTTTGTTTTTTGCGGTAGGTGGAACGACGGCGTGGGCATCGTCCAACTATACTGAGTGATTCGTGCAAAATTGGTTCGGAACTCAGGATCTTAATGGAACTTTCCAAATGGAAAAACATTTTTCGGGTGGACCCTTCGCCAGCAAATATTTCGCGTTTGTCGTTGTCTTGATCGCAACGAGCGTTGGTTCTGCGGACCCTTGCCCTGCACAAGCAGCGCAAAAGGCCAAATCAAAGTCAAGTCCAACAACGTTCTGGCCAACAGAAGTGGATTGGAATAAGTCCATTCCCACTCCCAAACAGCATTTCGGTTTTGAAGTAGGATTTCGCCATCTCGAACATGCGCAGATCGTCAGCTACATGAACCGGCTCGCTGAGGTCTCAGATCGAGTCTCGATCGCCCAATATGCCACGACTCACGGCGGACGACCGTTGTTATTGCTGACCATTACCAGTCCAGCCAACCATCAGCGCATCAAGAAGATCCAACAACAGTCGCGCCAACTAACCAATCCGAACAACGCCAAGATCGACATTGAAAACCTGCCGGCCATCATCAACATGGGCTACGGCGTTCATGGGGATGAATCGAGCGCGACGAATTGTGCACCGTTGGTGGCCCACTATCTGGCTGCGGCTCAAGGCCCGGAGATTGATAAGCTCTTGAACGATGTAGTTGTGTTGCTTGATCCCTGTTTGAATCCGGACGGATTTAATCGGTTCGCTAACTGGGCCAACCGTTATCGCGGACGCGTCCTCAACCCGGATCCACAGCACGCGGAGCACAATCAACAGTGGCCACCGGGTCGCGTGAACTATTATTGGTTTGATCTTAATCGTGATTGGTTACCTTTGGTGCACCCGGAGAGTCAAGGACGGATGCGTTGGTATCACAAATGGAAGCCCAATGTTGTACTTGACTATCACGAGATGGGAACGAATTCAACTTACTTTTTCCAGCCCGGTGTTCCCGAACGCAAAAATCCGTTGACACCAATTGAAAACGTCGAACTCACCAACAAGTTTGGTGAATACCACGCCCGCGCACTCGATAACCGAGGTTCGTTGTATTTTACAGAGGAAGGATTTGACGACTTTTATATGGGTAAAGGTTCAACGTATCCCTATTTGCATGGCGCTGTAGGGATCCTGTTTGAGCAAGCCAGCGCGCGCGGTCATGTTCAACAGAATCAAGATGGTTTGTTAAAATTTCATGACACGATCGCCAACCAATTTGCAACGTCATTATCGAGTCTCAAGGCAACGGTCGATTTGAGGAAGGAACTGCATGAATACAAACGGCAGTTCTACTCGGAATCACGGAAAATCGGAGCCGCAGCAAAAAAACAAACTTACGTGTTTACCTGCCCTCATAATCGGTCAAGGTTGCAGGCGTTTGCGAGTGTTTTGCTACGTCATGATATTCAGTGTTATTGGTTGAAAGACAAATTGGAATATGGAGACGACACTTTTGATCCGCGTTGGACACTGATCGTGCCAGCTAAGCAGTCGGAGCATCGCTTTTTGAAGTCGCTGTTGATGCGGCGAACCAATTTTCGCGAGAACATTTTCTACGATGTTTCCAGTTGGACCCTACCGTTGGCCTTTGGATTGAATCAGAAGGCGATCAACAAGGCCATCAGTCCAGAAAAGTTAACAACAGTTAAACAAAAACGGGTCTCCCAATCCGAGATTACGTTTGCCGATGACGATGTCGCATATCTGATTGATTGGCGCGATGACGGAGCCCAGCGATTGCTGGCTCAACTTCTAAAGCGTGACGTAAAAGTCCGGGTTGCCAGAAAGCCATTCAAATACGGTGACGAAGAACAGGCCTCGTTTGGCTACGGGACACTCCAGATTCCTCTCCATATTCAGAAACCTAGAATACCATTCATCAAGTCAGCACTAAAAAATGCGGCAAAGCGAGGTGTCAATTTAACAGCGGTCAAAACCGGATTGACTCGCGGCGGAATTGACCTTGGGAGTAACAATTTTCCTGTCGTCAAGAAGCCTGAACTGGCGATGCTGACGGGTCGGCCCGTATCGGCATACGGGGCGGGAGAGATATGGCATAATCTCGATACGCGGATCGGTTTGCCCGTTACTAT
>CAMYNE010000410.1 GCA_947259675.1 uncultured Pirellulaceae bacterium | reverse complement strand
ATGGAGGGAGCATTCAACGACGCGGTGCTTACTCTACAAGGAAATGCGAATTTCAAAGACGTCATCTATCACGTGGATCGATTGACCGAGCGATTCGGTGGAGTCGGCGCATTCGATCGCTCGGACCAGCCATCGCATCATCGAGTCGCGGATGAATTGCACCAGATCGGCAGCATGGCCTACGTAACACCGTCAATCTTCCTCGCCGTGTCCGCCTTTCTGTTCAACATCGTCTTGTCGCGGATGGTTAATCATCAAAAGGAACAAATTGCGACATTGCGAGCGTTTGGTTACGGCCAGCGTGAAATCGGTTTGTATTACGTGAAGTTTCTGTTGATTCTGGTGTTGGTTGGCGCGGTCATCGGCTGTCTTGTTGGTGTTCGACTTTCCTGGTGGATGACCGATATGTACGTTCGATTCTTTCGCTTTCCCGTCCTCAAATACGAATTCGGAGCTGGTGAAGCAATCCTGGCCGCGTTCATCGGACTGGCTGCAGCCGCGGCGGGCAGTGTCTCTGCCATTCGCCGCGCGATGCGGTTGCCACCTGCGGTTGCGATGCGCCCCGAAGCTCCGCCCACCTTTAAGAGTTCACTTCTCGAAAGAGTTGGCTTACAGCGTTTCTTTTCACCGCTCGGCCGCATGATCATTCGTCGTCTTCAGGGCAATCGTCGGGCGACGATCTTGTCTGTACTCGGCATGGCAATGGGGCTTGCCGTCGTCGTTTTGGGTTCTTTTTTTGAAGACACCATCGACTACGTGATGGAGATCCAGTTTGAACGAGCGCAGCGGCAAGACGTGATGTTGACGTTTTTTGAAGCCCGCTCGATCAACGCCCTCCACGACGCAGAACACCTGCCTGGTGTAATTTCAGCCGAGCCATTTCGGGTTGTTCCAGTGCGGCTGCGGCACGGCACTCGGGAGCACCGCGTGGGGCTAATGGGCCTCGAGGCCAAACCGCAACTTTATCGCGTCCTCGACGATTCCGAAAAACCAGTCGAACTTCCACGCCAACGTGGATTAACGATTTCGAAGAAACTGGCCGAAATCCTCGGCATTCGATCCGGTGAAAAATTAAATCTGGAAGTTCTCGAAGGCAAGCGAGGGAAATACGAAATGACGGTCGCTTCAGTCTTTCCCGACTATACGGATCCCGGCGCTTACTTGAATCGTCATGACCTGCACCGCTTGCTGGGCGAAGGCGAGCAAGTGTCGGGCGCTTTTTTGCTGGCTGATCCCGCCCGGATGAACGATATGTATGCCAGTGTCAAACAAACTCCAGCTGTCGCCGGCGTGTTGGACAAAAATGCGGCAATGGATAATTTCAAAACGGCAATTGCCGAGAATACATATGTCATGCGGCTGATGAACGCCGTTTTTGCTTCGATCATCGCATTTGGCGTAATCTACAATTGCGCGCTGATCACGTTGGCCGAGCGCAGTCGCGATCTGGCGACATTACGGATTATGGGCTTTCATCGCCACGAAGTCTCATACGTGTTATTGGGCGAGTTGGCGATCATTACGTTGCTGGCGATCCCGGTGGGATTACCGATCGGTTACGGATTTGCGTATCTGACCACGCTGGCCCTTGATACAGAGACACACCGGTTTCCGTTAGTCGTGAGTCGCGCCACATTCGCCTATTCAACTTGTGTCATCCTTGCGGTGGCAATCGCATCGTCATTGTACGTTCGGCGGAAACTTGACAAACTCGATTTGATCGCCGTAATGAAAGTGAAAGAGTGATGAAAAAAATCCTCTCCAAAATTCCCTGGATCGTCATCGTAGTTGGACTCGTTGCTTTACTGGTCTACGGATTCTGGCCTCAACCGGTCGAAGTTGACATCGTCGAAGTTAACCAGGGCTCACTTGATGTTACGGTCAACGATGATGGGGAAACACGAATACGCGAAAAGTATGTGATTTCGGCTCCGGTCAATGGAAAAATGCTGCGAATCCAGTTGCATGCAGGTGATCGCATTGAGCAAGGCGTGACCGAACTTGCTCGAATTGAACCGATCGACCCGGAATTGCTGGACGCTCGCACGGAAGCGGAATACGAAGCCCGCGTTCGCGCGTCGGAAGCAGCCCTGGATCAAGCCAAAGCGGAGGTTAGCCGAGCCAAAGAGGCTCTGGAACTGGCCGAACATAATTATGAACGTGCGAAAAAACTGATCGATTCGCGGGCAATCTCGCGTAGCGAATTCGACGCCGCCGAGCATCGACAGCATATCGCAAATGCTGATGTGAATTCAGCTGAGTTTGCAGTCAAAGTGGCCAAGTTTCAACTCGAAACTGCAAAGGCCGCCTTGGCCAGATTCGATACCAGTTCCGATCAATCTTCTCGAGAACCCGTCCGACTTGTGTCGCCAATCGACGGTCAAGTCCTGTGGGTTTTTCGTGAGGACGCCAGTGTCGTCGCTCCGGGGACCCCGCTGTTGAAACTGGGTGATCCTTTGGACCTGGAAATCGAGATCGATGTTCTCTCAACGGACGCCGTTCGGGTCGAGCCTGGCGACATCGTTTACATCGAACATTGGGGTGGGCCAAATCCGCTTGAGGCCGTCGTTCGACTGGTTGAGCCGTCCGCGTTCCTAAAAGTTTCTGCGCTCGGTGTGGAAGAAAAACGAGTGAATGTGATCGCCGACCTTATCGATCCTCCCCGCGATCGCGAAACGCTAGGCGACGGGTTCCGAATCGAAGCCCGAATTGTTGTGTCGTCGACGTCGGACGCCTCACTCAAAGTCGCCTCCGGAGCATTGTTCCGGGATGGAAGTGCGTGGTTTGTTTACCGAATGGTCGACGGCATTGCCCAGCAATGTGAAGTGAAGCGTGGTCAAACCAACGGACTGGAAACCGAAATCAAGAGCGGTTTGTCCGCTGGTGACCGGGTAATCTTGCATCCCACGGACAAAATCCAAAATGGCGTAACGGTGAAACAAAACTAACTGTGTTCCATAGTAAACAGCAAGAGTTGGGGAACACTAATCCTCACTAATCGACGCTAATTTTTCTCGTCTGAGTCCATTTTCAATGAGGATTAACGAAGATCCTTGTTCTACGTTACTTCAAATCCGAAAGGATAAACCGTTTCCATTCCAGTTCATTTTTGCTACCAAAATTGACCAAGTATCCGACAGGTTGTTTGGCAATCCGCATGTAATTGAATAACTGTGCTTCATGCTCCTCCATAAGCTTTTTGACGGCCTTTAACTCGACAACGATCGCTTCAAACACAAACAAGTCAGGAATGTAGGATTTTTCAATCTTACGGCCCTTGTACTCGAGCGTTAGCTCATGTTTGGACTCGAAAGGGATTTGACGAAGCTCAAGCTCGATTTCCAAACACTGTTGGTAAACTTCTTCCGCTAATCCGTAACCCAATTGGTTATAGGCCTCAAACGCCGCGCCCATGAACTTGTAACCTTCGTCTTGATACATGAAATCTTCCTTCAAAAAAATTAAAAACTACACAGACGGATCCCAGCCGGCTCATTGCAGATCGGGATCCGTCTCCGACCGATAGCAAACACCGAAAGTTGGGGAACACTAATCCTCACTAATCGACACTAATTTTTTTATCTCGCAGGTAATTCAGTAGAGGAGTCATGGCCACATCGTTGATTGATTAGCGAGG
>CAMYNE010000409.1 GCA_947259675.1 uncultured Pirellulaceae bacterium | reverse complement strand
GCTGACATTGTGCCGGTGCTATGGGAAAGGCTGTAACAGAATTTACGTGACGGCATTCTGAGAAAACGGCACCGTGTAACTTTTCGAAGTCTTACGACTTTCGCGACGTTATTCGCTTCGCTTTTTGCGGTTAAGAGTCCGCAAAGGGATGGGAAAGGGCTCCCAAGAGGCTTTTAGCGTGGCGGCGCGTCGGCGTAGTCGCCCAAGATGACTTGTACTTTGATCTTTTTGCCGTTTCGCACGATGGTCAGATTAAGTTGATCGCCGCCTTCATAAAGCGCGATGTGAGCACGAAGATCGTTGAACTGATCAATCTTGTGACCGTTGACTTCGACGATCACATCGTTCGGTTGAATGCCGCCTTTTTCCGCGGCCGAACCGGAAACAACGTCTGAAATCTGACAGGTGCTGTCGCCTGGAACGCTGCGAACGCCCAGGAAAGCTTTGGTCGTAAAGTCGATGTATATTTCCGGCCTTTTTTCGGTCAGTTTTTTGTACGCCGGAAACGGGTATTTGCAGCCAGATAGCTTTAACGAACGCAACGTTTTCATTTTTTCCAGCCGTTGAAACACCGCTGAGTCCAACTCCATTTGCGCCAACTCAAGACTACCGAGCGTCGAAAATGCCAACATCTTTTTCAAAGCGGCGTCCGAAAATTTACAACCGTCAAAGACGAGCGATTTGATGTGCAGTTTGCCGATCCGGTCAATCGTTGACAGCTCAATATCCTGATTACGCATGCGAAGATCTTCGATCGTCTTGGGAAGTCCAACCGTCGCCAGCGCTGGCCCGGAAAATCGGCATTTGTTGAATTCGAGCGTCGTCAATGACGTGAGGTTTTTGAGCGTTTCAAGCTTGGATTTGTCAATGTATTGTTTTTCGAAACCAATGTGGGCTAACGAGTCCACATTTTCCAGCTCGGCAAACTGCTTACGATTGCCCTTCCAGGATTCGTCGAACCTTGCGATGACACCGGTTTTTGTGTTGATCGCACGGATAGCTCCGTTGCGAATCATCTGATTTCCCATCTGAAGTTCAAGGACTTCAAAAACGTCTTGAGCTTCGCGACGGATTGGCTGATTTCGGATTTCGTTTCCGAGAACCAGCTTGCGATTCTCTTTGAGTGAACCGCTCAATATTTCTTCAATCAGTTTGAGTCTCTCGTTATTTGACATTTTTGAACGTGGACGTTTCTGCGTCGACTTCTGCAACGACCTGGAATTTTCTTTCGCGATCCAATCTTGAATGGCTCGAGTATTGTTTAGCGGAGCAAAATTCTCGATCTTTGCGCCAGCCGACTCGAGCGTCTCGATTGCCGTTGACGTCTGTTTTGTCGACCATTCAAATTTCAGTCGCATGAGCTGCGCTTCGAGTTGATCGTTATTGACGCCGACCAACAGCTGCAACAAAGCAACGGCTTTTAGAAAAGTGGCTTCGTCTCCGTTGGTAGCAATTTGTTCCAACGAGCGTTTGATACGCCAACATGATTCCGGACTGGATTTAAGGTAATAAATGGCCATCGGCTTCAGAGACTTGGAGCCCAAATTGGCCAATTGCGTTGTCGCCGTTTCGCGTTCGAGATATTTCGGGCTGTCCAGCATCATTAGCAGCTGATTAATGCTTAGCTTCTCGACATCTAACCCGGCTTCTGAATCAATGTTTGAAATCGATCGATCAGTCGACTTGGCAAATTCTTGACCGCTAGCAGATTCAGGTCGCATCGGGAGAACCGCACAGGTGAGCACAACTGAAATGGCGATCATCGTGCGGGGAATGTTTGTTGGCGTACGAATCATGTTGGCCTTCTCGACTGCTAGCAGTCTCGGGTTAACGAGAGGCATCTGTTTATTCGCTAATCTGGCGATCTCGTTATTAAATAGTAAACGATCAAGGTTGGATAGCAATGTCGGATCAGCTGAATGCAAGCGTATTAGACTCGCTAATCGAAAGAAACCTGAGAATCGTTACCTTTTAGTCAACGCCGTCCTAGCTAAATGACGATAAGCGGTTAAGCGGCAGTTAGCGCTGTAAATGCGCCAGAATTGGCGTTGATCCAACGATGTAAGTCACAGCCATAGGTTTGAGTTTACTGGAATCCAGCTATGAAGATTCACACGACGAGATTTGGTGCGATTGAGATCGAGCCGGACGACATCTTGTTTTTCAGGAACGGCTTGCTGGGATTTGAGGACTGCCGTCATTGGGTACTTTTGGCCGACGCAGATAACTCGGCAGTGGCATGGCTCCAAAGCATGCAGCATTCAGACATTGCGTTGCCCGTCGTTTCGCCTCGACGGTTTATTTCTGATTATCAGGTTCGACTCGAGCCAAGTGACGTCGACACCCTTCAGCTAACTTCCGTCGAGCAGGCTTACGTGTTGGGTGTTGTGAGTCGAGATGATGAAACACTGACATTGAATTTGCGTGCGCCGCTTGTGGTCAATCTTGATCGCCGCATCGGATGTCAGGTTGTTACCGTTGACGCCCAGCCGATGCAATACGAGCTTGCCACGCTTCCAATGAACTTGAGACGGTCTGCTTAGAGTAGCGTCAAGTAAAACAGGTTGAGACTGAGCCGAATTCGCTGGGGTCGGTGATCCAGGTTTTGTCCTACTGAACTGATCGTATTCCTTCGTTCGGACGTTACTTCCAGTTTTTTTCACAGCCCGCGACTTTTAGCGCGCTTTTCCACACCTGAATAGGTTGCGATTACGAAGATGAAGTTTGTCGGTCAGGCAAAGGCTTCTGGATAATTCGATGGCGACATCGATTTCTGTGTGGAATAAACCGAATCGACGGAACAAGCAGTAACCAATTCGCTTTTCTCGATTGGCCCTAACTGGATACCGATAACTCTGAGGTATCTGTCCGCTAGCAAACGAATGGTGGCGAACAGCTAAGCGGCAAGGGATTGCCAACGCAAGGGTTACTTATCTTGGAAACCCCATTGTAAGTAGGCAGTCAATTAAGGTATTTATCAAGTGAAGGAGCCAGCCATGCTGGTCTTGTCGCGACATCGAGACGAAAGCATCATGATCGGTGACGACGTCATGATTACGATCGTCGACGTACGAGGGGACAAAGTTCGATTGGGCATTGATGCGCCTCAGGAAATCCCCGTACATCGTCAAGAAGTGTATGATGCCATCAAACGCGAGAACGAAAAGGCAAGCAAATTGGGGCCTTCGGAAACTCGCGATCTTGGTAAATAGCCGTTACCCAGTTCGCGGTCTTAAGCTCTCTTGCCGCGGTTTCTTCGTCGTCTGATTAAGAGAATTCCCACAAACAAAACACTCGACCTGATCGCCGTAGCTGTCTCTGGAACCGATAACGGCTCGAGCAGGTTGACCGTATTGTCTGTATCGGTTCGAAAGACGAACTGCCCGCCTCTACGATTGATACCTCTCTGAAATACAACTTCCATCCCGGCAAAGATGTCGCCAACCGGCGTCGACCCGGTTGTCTGCACGTTGTCAATATAATTGACGGTGACATCTTGATTTTGGCTGAGGTTAGTAAACTCCTGAAGGTCTCTTCCATTAGCTGTGCCGGCCGTAGATGCCAAAACACCACGATCAAAAATCGTCGTCGATCCAGCTCCATGCATCGTAAAACTTCGAATTCTTCGGCGCGTGTTGTTC
>CAMYNE010000408.1 GCA_947259675.1 uncultured Pirellulaceae bacterium | reverse complement strand
GCAACGATCCAACGTCGTCCGATCATTCGTAGCAAACGTGTCCGATGGACAGTTGACGTTTGAATTCGACGGACTAACGGGGGGGAACAATCGGATCACCATTTCCGGAATTACCTTGAACGAAATTCAGGGACGCGGGTTCACTGGCGGCGGCGGGGATTCGAATGCGGATCTCAGCATCCTGCTGAATAACCCACACATGGCTTCGCTCCGAGTGACTGACGCAGACGCGAGTGGAAGAAATGAGCAGAAAACTTCGATCTGGCAACAACGTCCAGTCATAGACGCCCCACCCGTGGCGATTGGTTTGAGCGGAAGCGTCGAACTCAAAGATCGAGTGCGTCAACAAGTGCAAGAATTCGCGTCTAAGTTGGCTCAAGATGAATCGAAAGAACTGGCTGACATCACGGTATTGGCCGAGATCAGCGAAGAATTACTTTCGAAAATATAGATTTCCAAAACGTAGTGAATTCCCTTTCCACTCTGCCAGTTTTGGTTCTGGCAGAGTTTTTTGTGGTTTTTGGTGAATCACCACTCGGTTTTGGGGTGAAAATCAATCCATGGCTCAACTGGGCTACAGTCTTCCCCAGTAAGCCGGATTCAGAAATCGGTCGACTTCAAGGCAATAAGCGATCGTACTTTGTCTTTGACGACATATTGGTACTACTTATACTATTTGAACCGATATTTGGGGCAATATTTGGTGATCTCGTCCCAACTGTCGCCGCAATTGATATGAAATAAGAACAAAGGCAGACAAATGAATTCTCGATCGAATCAGCGTCGCACCCTTCAAACAAGGTCATTCGCTCAACAAGAGTTGTTTGCGTACGAAAAACTTGAACCTCGAAAAATGCTTGCCGGCGATCTCGCATCACCTGTAGCGATCGCCTCATCGGGACCAACCAGCCTTGTCTACACACTGGCCGAACCAGTCCCTGTTGAACAGCGAATGGACTTGTTACGCGAACACCTCGGTCTGGATGCCAACGAACAACTCAGGCTAATCGACATCAGCCGGGATGCCCATGGTTTTGCCCATGTGAAGTATCAGCAGTATTTCAACGGATACGAAGTATTGGGCGGCGTTTACGCGGCGCATGTGAAGGATCGACAAATCGTCAGCCTGAGCGGTGACTACAAAAACGTGGGCAGCCTCGAAATGACGGCCGTGATACCGGAGTCCATGGCGTTTCAAAGTGCGCTCGACCACGTGAACGCTTCGTCCTATATCTGGGATGATCCGGACTTTTTGGGATTCGGCGATATTCACGATCACGGTCACGACCATGATCTTTCCGGCACTCCGGAAGGAGAACTTGTGGTTCTCGAATCCGCACAGGGCGAATTCGAATTAGCGTACAAGTTTGATGTCTTCGCGATTGAACCGTTTTCGCGAGCCGACATTTTTGTGGATGCGAGTTTCGGTGAAATTGTTGCCAGTCACAATCAGATTCACGCGATGGACGTCCCTGCATCGGGAATCAGTCTCTACAACGACGAGGTTGAATTCACGGCATTCGATGTCGGTAATGAGTTTATACTTCTTAACGATGACCCCGGAGTTTTTACACTTGACCTGAACGGTAGCACCGATATCGGTGACGGCGTCCCATTCTCTAGCCCAACACCCCAGTTTGATGACCCCGAAGTTAGAACCGGCGTGCAGGCACATTGGGGCGCCGAACAGACTCGCAAGTTGTTAGAAGAAACGTACAGTTACGATTCATATGACGGTGATGGCTCACTGATGCTCTCGTACACCAGTTACGGAAACAACGTTTTCAATGCGTTCTGGTTCGGAACCTATGCGGTATTTGGAGATGGCGACGGGGTCGAAAACGGCCCCCTGGTTTCACTCGACATTGTGGGGCACGAGTTCTTTCACGGTGTCACTCAATATTCTTCAGGATTGATTTACGCCGACGAATCTGGAGCTCTTAACGAATCGTTTTCCGACATTTTTGGCAAGGTCGTCGAAAACTTCGCGACCGGGACCAACAACTGGAGAATTGGACACGATATCGGGCTCTTCAACAGCGGCGCCATTCGCAACATGGAAGATCCGAACGAATTCAATGATCCAGACACCTACATGGGTGAATTCTGGGACCCGGGTGGTGCCGTGCACACAAATTCGGGAGTGCAAAATAAGTGGTTCCAGCTCATGACCGATGGCGGTACGGGCACCAATGACAACGGCGATGATTATGATGTCGTTGGGATTGGCATCGATGACGCAGGTGCAGTTGCATTTCGTAATCTGACGGTCTACCTGACACCGGATTCGGAATACGTTGACGCGCGTGTTGGAGCACTCCAAGCCGCGGCTGATCTGTTTGGTCGTGGATCTCAACAATATATGACAACCGCGGCTGCCTGGGATGCCGTCGGCGTTTATGATCCGAGATTCTTTGTAGATCTGCCAGACTTTACCGCAGTCAAA
The DNA here is from genome assembly GCA_947259675.1 of uncultured Pirellulaceae bacterium. Lineage (GTDB taxonomy): Bacteria > Planctomycetota > Planctomycetia > Pirellulales > Pirellulaceae > Mariniblastus. The sequence continues at coordinate 1,205 of CAMYNE010000408.1, read as the reverse complement.
TCTGATGGTTCTTTGATCTATCAAACTCAACTTTCGGGCGTTATCGAAGACGAAAGCCATTTCTTTTCGATTGAAATGGACGGAAGTCAATCCCTGGCGTTGAGAGTACAATCGGACTTCAATTTGAACCCTCTAGTAAGGCTGTACGACTTAAATGGGAGTGAAGTGGTCAATACTAACGCGGGAGTTGGTTCGGTGCTGGAACAAGGATTGCAGGTTCCATCCGCAGGAACATATGAACTGGAGATTGGTGGCGATGGTACGATGGGTGAATATATACTTGACCTCTGGCTGAACACCAACTTGGAATTGGAAGGCATGGTGCCAGATAGTTTTAATGGCACCATTCAATCGGCCCAAAATATTGAGTCGTCATCGACTCCGTTTAGCGAATTCACCGACCGGCTCGGCGTGATCGGTTCGGTTGGTGGCCCGGAAGATACAACACCAGTCGTGTCGGAGGGGTTCGAAACAGGTACGTTCGATCAAGCCTGGACCATTTCTTCATCGGACCCAAATGGCCGAATTCAACTGACAGACAAATGGGGAACTGCCGACGGCTCGTTTGCCATGATCATGGATCAGACGTTGGAGGGCCGATACAACCTAAACGAAGCGATTTGGACCGTCAACGTCGCGAATCTAGTTGATCCTTCACTCAGTTTCTTCCACGCCGATTTTAATGACGAATCCGATCCGCTACCTGCAATGTTCTCGGGTAGTTTCGATGGCGACGGAGTTTCTATCAGTGAAGATGGTCAGAATTGGTACACCATTCTCACCGATACAGACTACCCTGTTGGCACCTGGTTTAACGAGACATTTTTGTTGACTGACCTGACCGCCCAAACCGGGTTGGCGCTGGACGGAGTAATTCAAGTCAAGTTCCAACAATATGACGACTTTTCTGTTGATACCGATGGCAGAGGTTACGATCAAATCTCAATTCGAATCCCTGACTCCGGAGCAGATTGGTATTCCTTCCAGGTTGCCGACCAGACATTTGCTACCGTCGCAGCAACTGCGTTAAACGTCGGCACAATCCGTGTCGACGTGTTTGACGCGGCTGGCAACCCAATTATGAACGGCACTGACGGTACGAACGTTTCCAGCTATGCGAATCAATTTGTCGGAACGGGTGATTTCGTCTACGCGCGAGTAATGGGCGTTACCGAATACAGCCTCGTAGTAACCCGCAACGCCGA
>CAMYNE010000407.1 GCA_947259675.1 uncultured Pirellulaceae bacterium | reverse complement strand
GTCATGACCTCGACCAACGCCGGTCCTTCATATTTCAGCGCGTCGGCAATGGCCTCTCCGAGCGCACCCGCCTCGGTCACCTTCACCCCATGACCGCCGCAAAGCCGCGCAAAGCCGGCGAACGACGGATTGTGCAGATTGGTTTCCCAAACCGGCCACTCTCCAGCCCGTTGTTCCTTGGAAATCTTTCCGAGTTCGGCGTTGTTGAGAAGCACATGGGTGATGTCCATGCCGTATTTGACGGCCGTCGTGAAATCCATCGGGTATTGGCCAAATCCTCCGTCGCCGGAAATGGAGATAACCTTGCGGCCGGAGAACTCATTGAAATCCTGCGTCGCCGCCCATGCGCCCATGGCGGCGGGAAAGCCAAAACCGATGGAACCGAGATAACCAGACATCAGCACCCGCTGACCCTTGGTCTCGAAATAACGGCCGAACGAGTAAGTGTTGTTTCCCACATCGACGGCGATGATGGCGTCCTCCGGGCAAAGCTCCGAAAGGACCTGGAATATTGCGGCGGAATGGACGCCCTGGTCCCGCTCCTCGGACATACGGGACTCCTTCTCGTTCCGCCACATGCGCCAGCGATCCGCCAGTTCGCCGATCTGGTCGTCTGCCTCCCGATCGCCGGAAATCCGGGGCGTGACGGCTTTACAGAAGGCGGCGATTTCGCCCCAGATCGGAAGCGCCACAGGATGGAACTTGCCAAGCTGCATACGTTCGAAATCGACCTGAATGATCGGCTTTGAGCGCTCGATGCCGGTATGGTTCGAGAACGAGGACCCGAGGGCGACAATGAGATCGGCTTCGTTCATGAACCAGCTGGCGATGGGCGTGCCCGAGCGCCCCAGAACACCGGCGGCGTTGGGATGGGCGTCCGATATCAGCCCTTTGCCCTTGAAGGTCGTTAGCACGGGCGCGCCAAGACGTTCGGCCAACCCGACGACCGCCTGATGGGCCTCGACCGCGCCATGGCCCATCACAATGATCGGCCGCTTTGCGTCATTGATCAGATGCGCCGCCTGCTCGATGTCCGCCTCATCCGGGACGACCACCGATCCCCCCATCCGACCGTCCGGTTTGCCGGCCGGCGCGTCGCTGGGCAGGGTCTGAATATCGTCGGGGAAAATCAAATGGGTGACATCGCGTTCGACAATCGCGTTCTTGCAGGCAAGCGACATCAGCTCCGCATGGTTCGACGAGCCAAGTACGGGTTGCGAGAACCGCGCGACGGCCTCGAAAGCGGATTTCAAATCGATGTCCTGAAATGCGCCCGGTCCGAAAACCTGGGTTTGGACCTGGCCGGTGAGCGCCAACACCGGTGACCGGTCGACCTTGGCGTCCCACATTCCGGTCAGGAGATTGGTCGCCCCCGGACCAGCGATGGTCAGGCACGCAGCGGGCTTGCCGGTCAGTTTGCCGTACGCGGACGCCGCGAAGGCGGCGGCACCCTCGTGGCGCACGCCGATATAGCCGATGTCGCCATCGACCGTTCGCAGGCGGATCGCATCGGCAAGCCCCAGATTGGAATGACCGACCATGCCGAAGACCCGCTTGACGCCCCAATTGACCATGGTCTCAGCCATCACATCGGTCACCGTGCGTGCGCGGGGCGGTTCGGGGTCTAGGCCTATGAAAATTTGCTCAAATTGAGTTTAGCAATTGATCCCGTTTTTGTTCCGCGTCCTTGGCGATGGAAAATGCAATATTCCGTTTAGATTGAACCGATGGACCGATATTATTTTTTATCCATTCGGTCACTTTTTTTGTTGGCACTGTTTCCATTGCTTTCGTCACAACCTCTTGGGTCGTTTTGGATACGATCGCCGCTGTTCCTAAGATGAGACCAGTAAAACCACTTTTCGATTGATCTTTCTCGAGCCATTTCAATTTACCAAAGACAGATTCGATGACCTCACTGCTTCCCAGTAACCGCTCGTTGGGTTTGGCTTTCAATGATTCGTTTTTTACAAAGTCCAAAAGTTGGTCTCGAATTTGGATAGCTTTCGGTGACGAGATACCAGAATCAAAGCGTTTCAATAAATCTGAATCACAACCATTCCAAAGTCCCTGCTGGCGCACAAAACTTTCCGCAGTCATCGTCACCTGACAGATTTCACCCCATTCCTTGAGGGGCTCGCGGAATTGGCCAAGCCATCCCAATTTCAATTTGATTTTTTCATAACTCTCCCGTGTCTCTGTCTTCTTTTCTACATGATCCAACAGCACAAGTGCTCGGTTGCCCCAGCGCACTAAGACTTCCAAGTTCATGTAACGCGCCTTCGTTCGCTGATTCGGCGAAGCAATGAAAGAAAGGGCTGTTTGTTGAACCTGCGATTTCGTCTGCGATGCCTGTTGGGTAAAACTTTTCCAAATCCCGTCATTTTTCAGGTGGCTTTTTAGCAATGCGGCCGCCTTGTGTTTGATATCATAAAGGTCGCTGGTCTGTGGGTGTGCTTCGACAAAACGTTCAATACCGGATTTCACATCGGATCCGTGATCGGCCACGATTGCTCTCGGCAATCCGGTTTTATCAATTGTCTCCTCCAATTGTTGAAATACCACCTCTCCATTCGAGCTTTTTACCGGATAAAGGGCAATCGGTTCAACATCTTCGTGCTTTAATATGAGATCCGAAGATAAAGTGCTCAGCCGGACCCCCAAAATGAACAAACATTTCTCTTCACCCAATTGAACGGTATGATCAATGATCCACACCCAATCATCCGCCTGCTCTTTCGGCCTCATGAGTTTGTAATAGCCGATCCGTAACAACCAAAACCGACCTGTATACCAGGATGGGCAGGAGAACGCATAACCAAAAAACGGCAGCACTAAATCAAGGATACGGCTGGAACTGCGAAGGGAAGCGGATGAGGATAATACCAGTAGAACGAATAGCCAAATCTGCCCAATCGAATAGGTGTGGTGGCGCAGAGGTTGAGTCAATGGGTCCGAACCAGATGCAGTTTCCGTTAATCCTAGGCTTTTTTTTGTTCTCGATCCGATTCTAGATCTTCACGGGCTTTCATACGAGCGAGTTCTTTTTCCAATTCGATGGCCTTACTTTTCCATTTTTCTTTGCTTGCTTCCAGGTAGCGCATGCGATTCTTTTGTTTCTTCCCCATCGCTTTGGCATCTGTACACTTGGCTTTCCATTGGTCCCGGCTCTTTTCAAAAAACTTGACCAGCTTTCTTCTTGGGCTTTTGTATTCCTTTGTTTTTGTTTCGTTCATTCATGACCCCGTTTATTAAGTGAAACTTTGGGATCATTTCAATAGCATGATCGGCCTGGAATGTCTAATTAAATGTCTTTATGTACGATAGAATATCAATTGGTCGTTACGGCTTTTACAAAACCAATCGTAAATTATCTCCTCTCTTTCCGGAACAAAAACGGTTCGTTATTACAGCCCGAAAATCGGCTGAATATCGCGGATTTTCACCAGCCTAGCAACTCGGTAATACGGCCCTAGTGTGAGACGCGTGTCACAAAAGGACGCTGGAATTTTTAGAGGTGCGCTGACATAGCGATGGTGGTGTAGTGATCGGTATCACGTTTGCAAAGGAATTACGCCGCAGTCGTCGCAACTGGTGGTTCATTGACGTAGGTATGCGAACCGACTGCGGGACGAGCAGTTCACATTCGCGCA
>CAMYNE010000406.1 GCA_947259675.1 uncultured Pirellulaceae bacterium | reverse complement strand
TTTGCAGCGGCGAATCGTAAGGGACTGTTGCAACAGTTTTATGACGCAAAGTCTTCCGCGGTCAAAATGGGGCGTGAAGGCAAAGTCAAGCATTATTTCATTCGAAACGACAAGCGTCCCCAGCGGTCGCGCCGTTTGGCAGCGATGTTGCAACGAAATGGAATTGAAGTTCGCACGTTAAACAAATCGATCACGATTGAATGCACGGACGTCAAGCATGGGAAAGACCATTTGCATAAGATTCCCGCCGGAAGCTTTCACATTCCAGTTGCCCAACCCGTCGCGCGCCTGCTGCGATCGCTAATGGACCGGGAAGCGGAAATGGACGAAAAATTCCTGCGACGACAACTTGAACGAAATGAATTGCGGTTGCCTGACGAAATTTATGACGTAACGGCGTGGAGTATGCCTCTCGCTTTTGACGTTGAATGTCTTGCAACGTCTGAAACTGTCGAATTGGAGAGCGAACTGTGGAAGAATTCGCGAGCAGAACCGATCGTTTTGCCCGCAGCAAGAGTCGCATACTTGATTCCCGGTACCGACGGGGCCATCGCCGCACTTTCCGAGTTGATTCAAAACGGCGTTCGCGTTCACGTCAGCGATTTGGAATTTACGATCAATGGCCGAAAGTTTGATCGGGGGACCTTAATCGTAAAAACGGCGAACAATCCGTCTGATCTAAATGAACGAATAAACTTAACATGTTCCAAATATGCCGTTGAGGCGATCGGGACTGACACAGCGTATGTCGATAAAGGGGCGCATATGGGTGGGCCGAAAGTACATTGGGTTCGCCCTCCCAAGGTTTTGTTAGTCGTTAATCAGCCGACCAACTATTCGTCGGGCCATACATGGCATCTGTTTGATCAAGTGCTCAAGTACCCAACGACTCGGGTCAAGGGTCGAGACTTTGACCGTGTCGATTTGAGCAAGTTCAATACTGTCGTTTTACCGGACGGACAATATTCGTCTGAAACCGGATTTAACGAATCGCGGGCAAAAATATTGAGTTCCTGGGTTCAATCAGGCGGAACGCTCATCACCCTCCGCGGAGCAACCGAGTGGGCAGTTGGCGAAGACATTGGACTACTCAAGAACAAGATTGTTAAGCGAACGGTGACAGCGATAACCAAGTCCGATGACGAATCGAAAGACAATGACGAAAGCAACGACGAAGACAAAGAGAAACCCGAAAAAGTAAATCCAGACAATGTGCCCGGCGCTTTTTTGCGAGCCAACGTTTTTCAGCAACATTGGGTGACGTTTGGGTTTGAATCGCAGTTCGACGTCTTCTACACCGGTCGAATCGTCCTGTCCCCGACCAAAGAGACAGCTGGCCGATCGCTGGTTACGTTTGCCAAGCGAGACGAAATCCTGACCAGCGGTTTCTGTTGGCCGAAGAGTCTCGAGTTGTTAGCTGAAACGCCTTATGTCGTGTACCGCGGCGAAGGTCAGGGGCACATCATTGCTTTTACCGATGATCCCAATTTCCGGGCGATGTATCCATCGTTGCAACGGCTGTTTATCAACGCCGCGATGTTCGGAGCTTCACATTAGCACGCAGTTTTATGACAAGTGCTGATTAGTGCGTGTCGCACGGACGTATAGCGGTCGTGGCGCTCTGATCGCCGGACGAAACCGACGAAAAGACGCCAAACTTGAACCAAACGCGTTCTAAGCGTGTATCATTCCCGTGTCTCGCGGTTGATAATTTTGGGTACCGAGAAAAGGCAAAAAATGAAGATCTTAGTCGCGACAACGTTAATGGCTGCCTGTTTCGTTGGGGGAATGAAATGGAATAGCATCGTGGCCAATGAAACACAATTCGTTTATCAGTTCGAGGAACTCGAATCAAAGCGCAAGCAAACCAAAAAGTCGTACCTGCCTTTTCTCAACGTCTCATCAATGCACTGTGGAATCTATACTCTCGCCGCAGGCGCAAAAGACGGACAGCAACCTCATTCGCAAGACGAGATTTATTACGTTGAAGAAGGCACGGCCAAAATCAACATTCTTGGCAAAGACTACGAACTCAAAGAAGGCAGTATCGTTTTTGTGCCTGCCAAAGCACCACATCATTTTCATTCCATCGAGGCCGATCTAAAAACACTCGTTTTCTTTTCCAAGGGACCAATTGCCGAAAAGAAACGTCGGTAATGGGTAAACAAAAATGATGATTGGGTGAGGTCTCCACACTCCAGTCATCCTGATGGAACCTAAGCGACTGAGTCAAGAATGACTTCCAGATTTTCCTGTTCCTTCGCCTTGAAAACGATTCCATTCCTGCCTGTGGCAATCACTTCCTCCACATGTAGCCACCGACGTTCTGACCGATCAAATCGCCGATGTTGATGGGCCGTTCAACCGGTTGCCGGTCCGGTAATGAGCCACCGATTTGCAAAACGGTATTGCCAGCTAATTAGTCTGCGTTTTCCCTACGTTCCTTTCCGATTTGGCGAATTCTCTCGAGCGTTTGTTCGTCAAGTTTTTTGCGTTTTACTTTGATTTCTTTGCCGTTCAAATCCCAAATGATTACGTTACCTTCATAGAGACCAATGTAGGTTCCCTCGATCGAGTGTTTACCCGACACATCAGTGAACTGCTCCGGCGAATCAAATTCGAAGGAGATATTCCGCTTGGCGATGTGGCCCAAATCGTCGGCGCGCAAACGGATCTGTGCCAGGTATTGTTGATCGGCAAGACTCAATTTTCGCCACAAGATTGGAATCTTTTTGCCTTCCTCACTTATCAAAATGACACTTCCGTCTTCAAAGCGAGAATAGCTGGCAACTATTTTGTGTTGGCCAGTCGAATCGGTAAACTCTCGTGCTGGTTCGGCGCCACCCGTTACCCCATCGTCTTCCGCCTCTTTGACAAGTTTTTCAATCGCCGCGTCGAGTTTGGCACCTCGAGGATTCTTGTAACGAATGATGCCGAGATGATCGACCAGAAAAATCGTTGGAAAAGAACGAATACCATACGAACGCACGATCGGACCACCTTTGCCGTCATACCACGATCGCCAATTCAGATTGTTCTTTTTGATTGCTTTTTTGACGGTGGCTATTTTGGCGTCGTTGTTGACACCCAAAAGGACAAATGGTCTTCCACTATATTCATCAACGAGCGACCGCTCGTGCCCATACATGGCTCGACAAGGAGGTCACCAATCACCCCAAAAGTCAATCATGGTGACTTTACCGCGATACTCACTTAAGGAGAACGGCACCCCGTCGACATCTTCACCCATGATCTCTTTGATTGGATCACCGATTACTGTTCCGGCCGAGTCAAATTTTTCTCTTTCGGGTCGGACAACGTCTTCTTCATCGGTAACGGTTGCTTCGTCATCTGGCTCTTCGCCGCGATCGGGTTCGGGAGGTGCTACCGATCCGCGAGCTCGATCTCGATTGGAATCTGCAACACGCCTGGCATCGGAAGGCCGAGTTGCATTTCGACGATCACCAGCGGTGTCCCGAGTGTTCGTTGAGCCGGCAACATTTGGCATGCGCGACTCAGCAGTTCGATTTGCTTGAGCCTGATTTGCTGCCGAATCAGCAGCACCAACATTTTTTGAATCTGCATCAGAGTCGAGTTTGGCGACGTCCTTGTCTCCGCCACAACCGGCCAATGCCAAGACTAAAATAAAAAATGGAA
>CAMYNE010000405.1 GCA_947259675.1 uncultured Pirellulaceae bacterium | reverse complement strand
CGACTAATTGCGGGTTTTGCCCGTGTTTTGGCCTAATTGTTGGCGTAGCTGAGCCATCTCGATGCGACTTTCGCCGGATTGACGGTTGCCAATTTTTTCCAGGTATTTCAGCAGTTGCGGGCTTGGATCGGCCAGTGTGATGGCCTCGGTTCGAGTCGGATCCGCCTTCGATCTGACAATCAGAATCACTTCCATATCATTGGGTTGGACTCCCGATCGGAGGTTCGGACCGTCTTGATTCCAGCTCACCCCGCGTACCGAATCTCGCATGGGACGGCTGTCTGCGTAGCGTTCCACCGGGCCACGGTCGGCTCGGTGATCCCGTCGAAACGGGGTCGTGCGGGGGTCTACATCGCTCTGGAAATTCGCAAGCGCAACCTGGTTTGCGGGATTGGTGGTAGGTCGATTTCCGAGATTTCCGTTCGATTTTGATGAAGGCTGTCCAGTCACGGCTGCGAGAGCCGAGCGTTCTCCCGGTTCAAACAGATGATCAAGATTTACCTTGGCGATTTGCCAATAGATCGTGTCCAAAGCTGTGTAAATTCCTTCGTCAAATTCGACGGCCGCAGCGTTGCAAACGCCAATTAGTTTTCCGTCGTTTGTAAAAAGGCCACCGCCACTTCGTCCGTCGACCGGGCGACCATAGATATCGTATTTTGTGATCCGGTCCGTATCGTAAGCGGCCTTTCGCTTGATTTTGGTTCGTCGAATGGTCGGCGGCTCACCGTGATCACAGCCGATGCTGAATACGGTTTGACTCGGCTGAATTGACTCGCGACGATTTGCGAGTGGCACGGGATCAACATTAACACCGGCAGTAACGGCAATCAGGCCTACATCTCGAGAATCTGCGTCGTACGACATCAGTCGTCCGGGTGCCTTTTGGGGAGCCCCATTCGCAAAATCATACTCGACAGAGATCTTCCCTTTTCCGCCTGAGTCACGAAACACGTGGCCGCAGGTCATCACCAGCCATTGACCGTTGTGGCAGTGAATGACAGTTCCTGTTGCGTATGAGATTCCCTGTGGGTCTTCGACACGAATGCGAACGGTTGCGTCCATGGCGAGTTTTTCGATTTGATTCCCAGGAATACGAGTCCCTTTGTGTAATGTGGAGTTATCACCATCAAACGTATCGGCGTTTCGTCGAGCGTCTAAATCTCTGACAAAAGCGTCTTGATGTGTTTGTGAGATCGCCGGTTGCGCCGAGGGGCGTGTTTGCGGATTCGTCGCGGCAGATACACCGATTGACTGAAACCAGTTTTCGAGCATCGACGCATCGATTAATCCTGATTTTCGCTGGATTACCCGGTTACCTTGAACCAGCACAATGGTCGGGGTCGAAGTAATTCGAAACTGGCTGACCCATTGTGGGTAAGCGGAGGTGTCGACCTTGGTGATGGGAAAACCGCGTTGGGCGAACGTGCGTAGAACCGGTTCGACTTGTTTGCACGGACGACAGCCTTCGTTCGTAAAGAAGTATAAAGTTGCTCCGCTGTTGGATCCGTTCTCTCTGGCGGCGCAAGTGCGATCAGCAGAACTCAGAACGAGGGCGATCGCAAAAATGAGAATAAATGGATTGACGTCAAACAATAACTTTCGCATCCCGATCCCTCCCTGGATTGGATGTTGGTCCACTGACCTTCTAAAAGAATTTCAGCAGTCGATAAATTGATCACTGTCGATCGGCATGTCATTTTTTCAAAACGTGAAATTTTTTCACGCTCGTTCGAGTACGCTTCCTTGGCTACTCGAATCGCTTAATAGATACTTCCTGTATTAAAAAAGCGAAGACTTGCCAAATTTCAAAGATCAAAGCCAATTTGTCCTGTGAAATAACGAATTAAAGACACTCGCCTAAAACCGGCTTCACAAGACTGAAAATAAATTGCACCTTTTGTGCCAATTGGCTAAAGGATTAGAATGGAATTACCGAGGGCCACAAAGATGGATCTTTGGATTTCTGCGATATTGATAAAGTTGCTAGCTATGAAGGGTCGTTAATTGTCATCCAATCTCCACAATTTTGCGTCGGTTGCAGTGTCGCGAAGACTCAGTGCGGCGATGATGTTGATCGCCGTGTTTGCCGCCGTAAGTGTTCAGTTAGAGAGAAGTTGCGATGCGACTCAGATCCCCGTCACCAAGAAACAAAGACCTAATTCGATTCATCGACCGGTTATAATTCAGTTTCATGGGCCGATCGATTACAAGCTGTCAAAGTATTTTCACTCACGGCTTGCGCAAGCTAAAAAATCGAAAGCAGATCTTGTCATCATCGAGATTGACAGTCCCGGCGGCCTGAAAACGGAGAGCCTGGCGATCGCGGAAAAACTGCGTGACATTGATTGGGCCTATACGGTTGCTTTTGTACCTGACGAAGCGATCAGCGGTGGTGCCCTGGTTGCGTTCGGCTGCGACGAAATTGTGATTGCTCCGGAAGCGAAGTTCGGTGATATCGGCGAGATTTATCTTGATCCGCTGGCACAAGCTTACCGGTTAGTTCCGGCCAAAGAGCAGTCTTTCCTGATTACATCGGCGACGAATCTGGCCACTTCCAAAGGGAGGCCACCGGAATTGGCCGAAGCTTTGATCGACAAAAATGTGCTGGTCTATTGGAAATCGGACGCCACCGGCAAAAAAATTTACCAAACGGCCCGAGTCGATGACAAAGACAAACCTGTGCCGCCCTGGAAATTGATCAAGGAAACAGGACCGGAACGGTTTTTGACAGTTTCCGGAGCGAGAGCCAAGGAAATCGGAATCGCTGAGACCATAGGTTCGACACGCGAGGATGTCGCCAAAGAACTTCATTTCGATCTAACCGAAGTTCAGGTCTTCCGTGCGACCTGGACGGATTCGGTCGTTTATTACTTGAATACGCCGTTTGTCACCGGCGTGTTGGTTTTGATTGGGCTAATTGCGCTGTACGTGGAATTCAGCGCACCGGGTGTGGGTATCGGTGGATTGATGGCTGGACTGTGCGCAGCACTTTTTTTCTGGAGTCGTTTTTTGGGTGGCACTTCAACTTGGCTGGAAGTGCTTTTGTTTCTGGCCGGTATTATTTTTCTGGCAGTCGAATTATTTGTGATTCCGGGATGGGGATTCGCTGGCATAATCGGGATCGGCCTCCTGTTTGTCAGCGTTGTCATGGCGAGCCAGGATTTTGTGGTTCCTTCGACCACGCGTCAATGGAATCAACTGGTGACGACGCTGTTGATGATTTTGTGCACGGGCCTGGCGTTTGTGGCTGCGGCGGCCGTTCTTGCGCGGAGGCTGGGAAGTCTGCCGGTGTTCAATCAGATGATATTAGCGCCTGCTTTGGATGGTGCGCCGGTGACCGAAATCAAGGGTGAGTACGGAAAGAAACCGGTTCCCCAAGAACATCCGCTGGTGTCGATCGGAGATTGGGGCCGAGCCGAGTCTCTGTTGCGACCTGCCGGACGGGCGGTCTTCAATGGTCTCTCAGTTGATGTGGTGAGTGATGGTTCGTATGTTGACGCGGGCACGCAAGTACGCGTCGTCAAGATCCAGGGCAACATGATCACGGTCGCTCCAATCGACGAAGAGGACGACGAACTGGGGCAAACCACGTATCCGGGGAGTTGAAAAGCGAGTGGCGAGTGGCGAGTGGCGAGAAGCGAGAAGCGAGAGACGAGTGGCGA
>CAMYNE010000404.1:6407-7807 GCA_947259675.1 uncultured Pirellulaceae bacterium | reverse complement strand
TTGGAAAAAACGATTTTTGTCCTTTAGACTCTGTTTGCCATTACCCTCGGCGATGTTGAGCGGAATGGATTGCGCGGCACGTAACCATTGGTCGCGTGCATGCCGATTGAGCCCCGTCAATGTCTTGGCAACGCGGTACGAGAACGCGACGTATTCGATCGATAGTCGATACACGTCGAGTCGTTCATGATCGAAGATCGGTCCGTTCATCGCAATCCTTTCGAGTACGAGTACCGCTTACGCTGAGTACGAGTACATGCACGAGTCTCTTAATGCCAAAACAATAATAATTAACAGGTTTATGAGCGGGATAATGCCCGATTCACGAGTTATCACTGCTTGGTGGCGGATTTTAGCAGTTCCATTGAACTTTGCAATTGATTTTCATGTTAGGCCTTATACAGGTGTATACCTATACGAAATGTCCCAGCATGGCCCGGAGATCGAACAAACCTTTTTTTACCTCAACGCAATTTGGCGACAACAACCGCCAACGCTTCGGCCAAGCGTTCGACGTCGTCCTTGGTGTTGTAAAGATAAAAACTGGCTCGGCAGCTGTTGGGAATGCCAAGGTAGTCGTGAAGCGGCATCGCACAGTGATGACCGGCGCGAATCGCAATCCCTTGCCGGTCAAGAAAGATTGCGATGTCTTGCGCTGACAAGCCGTCGACAACAAAACTGATGATCCCGGCCTTTTTTTGCGGCGGTGGACCGAGAATTCTTAGCCCGTCTATTCGCGGCAACAAATCATGAGCCAAAACCGTGAGTTCGGCTTCATGTTCTCGAATTGCTCCGACACCGATTTTTTTCAAGTATTCAATGGCGGTCCCCAAACCAATGGCTTCGACAATCGGTGGTGTTCCAGCTTCAAACCGAGCCGGCAGTTCGCCGGGCGTGAAACCTTCTGTGGTGACACTTGAGATCATGTTGCCCCCGCCAAGAAAGGGTGGCATGGCTTCAAGTAATGCCTGTCGGCCGTAGAGAATTCCGATGCCAGTCGGTCCCAACATTTTGTGCGCGCTGAAGGCAATGAAGTCGGCTCCCCATTCGGAAACAACCGTCGGTTCGTGGGGCACATGTTGAGCAGCGTCGACAACAACAAAAGCACCAAACTGTTTGGCCTTGGAAACGATTTCGGCAATCGGAATGCGTGTGCCCAAAACGTTCGAAATCGCGGCCACACTAACGAGTTTGGTTTTTTCGGAGAGCTTCGACTCAAAGTCTTCCCAGTCCAGTTCGCCTTCTTCGGTGATTCCGGCGAATCGAACAACTGCGCCGGTCCGCGCGGCTAACTGCTGCCAGGGGACGATATTCGAATGATGCTCCATGATGGTCAGCAAAACCTCATCGCCTGGGATAAGTTTTCTCTCGTCGGTAAACAGTGAGTGTGCTACCAGATT
>CAMYNE010000404.1:2722-6386 GCA_947259675.1 uncultured Pirellulaceae bacterium | reverse complement strand
AACTCTTGAACAGCAATCCGGGCCGCTTCGTACTGGGCGCTGGAGCGTTCGCTTAAGTAGTGAATTCCGCGGTGCACATTGGCATACGTCATTCGATAACAGTCGGTCATCGCTTCGATCACCGGCAATGGGCGTTGTGTGGAAGCGCCATTGTCCAGATAGACCAGCTTGCGATTCTTATAAATCATCTGGTCCAAAATCGGAAAATCATGACGAATCGTGGCAGGATCGAATTTTGTCTTTTGAATTGAATTCATCGAGTCAGTCTATGATTGGCAGCGGACTTAGACAAGCTTTGGGATACTGTTAACGGCAATACTGGCATTGGGACATTGTTAACGATTGGCCCAATCGACACCCGACAAACTGGCGATCGCTTTTTGCAATGCGTGGGTACCTAACCGTCCGTCGCCTTGCGCCTTAACCGCCACATAAAGCTGATGAGCCAAGGCGAGTCCCGGCAACGATAATCCCATCCGATTTGCCTCGCTCAACGCAATCCCCATGTCCTTAATGAAATGCTCAACAAAAAAGCCGGGATCAAAGTTGTTGTCAATAATACGCGGGGCAAGATTCGAAAGAGACCAACTGCCGGCCGCTCCGCTGGACACTGACCTCATGACCGTTTCCAGGTCGAGTCCTGCTCGGTGTGCATACAGCAATGCCTCACAAACGCCAATCATTCCCGTGGCAATCAACGTTTGATTCACCATTTTGGTATGTTGCCCGGCTCCGGCTGGACCTTGATAAACAATCGTCTCACCCATTGCCTGCCAACATAGATCGAGTCCCGAGACAACTTCTGCATCACCGCCAATCATGATCGACAGAGTCCCTTTACGGGCGCCAATGTCTCCTCCTGAGACCGGCGCATCGACGCTGTGCACGCCGACCACTTTTGCGGTTTCATAGATTTCTTGTGCCAATGCGGGCTGGCTAGTCGTCATGTCAACCAGGATGTTTCCTTGTTCACATCCAGAAAGTGCCCCAGCGGTTTTTCCGTCTCCAAGTAGTACGCAGCGAACGTCTTCTGGAAATCCGACGATTGAAAAAATCACGTCACTTTCGTGGGCCACGGCTTTGGGAGAATCAACCCACTTGGCTCCGGCCGCAACCAAGTCGTCTGCTTTTGATTTTGTGCGACTGTAAACGGTCATTTCGAACCCGGCGTTCATCAAATGACCGCACATGCTCTGACCCATAACGCCAGTACCAATCCATCCTATTCTCGACGTACCCGGTTTGATTGGTGAAATGGCCATCGTTGTATTCCTGGTAAACCCTCAAAAACAAAGCACACTTGGACAGCGACAGTTCTCGTTTATTGAATTCGGTATTGATAAACGCGTTTTCACAGGCCCTTTCGTTTAACCGCGTACCCAACGGGCCGCGTGTTGCCTATCCAACGCGCGGGGCGATGCCCACGCGGTTAAACGATTTCCTGCAATGGGTTGATGACAGACGATCTGCCAAAAAGTGGCGCTGTCCAATTTACTAGAGCGCGTTTGGTTTAAGTTTGGCGTCTTTTCGTCGGTTTCGCCCGGCAATCAGACCGCTATACGTCCGTGCGACACGCACTAATCGAAATCAGGACGCTTGAGAACTTCGGCAATTAAGATCGCCTGCCGCACGCTTTTCGGGGAGTTCAGCATTTCAACCAAATCTTTGGCGAGTCCGGAGATATCTTCACCTTTAACGACGGGCACCACGTCATCCTGAACGGACGGTTTTGAATCGAGCGTGCCGACACGGTGATCAAACTTTTTGTGCAAGCGAGCTTCAAGTCTTTCGTCCGTTTGCTCGATTCGATCGCTGAGATGGGTCACATGTTCTGCTATCTCCGAAGTATTGATATGCCGTTGAACATGGGCGGCAACGGACTCATCTCGCATGTCCTTTTCAACCAGCCGCGGGCGAACGACTTCAACTTCGTCATCCGCAATCACCAGGCGGCGGGGTTGAGCCGGAGGCGTAACCGACCGTTGGCGAGGTGGCGGGGCAGCCGCCTGCTGTTTTTTTTGGCCTTGTTGTTTGCGTCGTTCAGCCGCGCGCCGCAAAAACTCTTCAATATCTCGTGCCATCTTGTTAACTCGTCATCGGCGTTTTTTGTGTTTTGTCTTCGCCAGCCGCCGCGATTGACGTTCGCATATTTGTATCGGCTTGCACGTTTCTCAACTTATAGTAATCAAGAATCCCGAGTTTACCGGAACGAAAACTGTCAGCCATCGCCTGAGGAACCTCGGCTTCGGCTTCGACCAACTTGGCCCGGCTCTCTTCGATTGAAGCCTGGTTCTCCTGTTCTTGAGCGACCGCCATGGCTCGCCGCCCTTCGGCAAACGCCCGCGCAACCCGTGTATCGGCTTCTGCTTGATCCGCCTTGAGACGAGCACCAATATTCTCTCCGACATCGATATCGGCAATATCGATGGAGACGATTTCAAACGCGGTTTGCGAGTCCAATCGACGAGCCAACACGGTTTTCGAGATCATGTCAGGGTTTTCAAGTACCACCTTATGACTATCGGCGGAACCGATCGCACTTACGATACCTTCACCAACCCGTGCAATAATCGTCTCTTCGGTTGCACCACCGATCAGTTGTTGCAAGTTGGAACGGACGGTAACACGAGCCCGAACTTTGAGTTGGATCCCGTCCCTCGCGACAGCGTCCAGACTCTGGCGAGCATTTTCTTTGGCCGGACAATCAATCACGCGAGGATAAACACTCGTTTGAACTGCTTCAAGAACGTTCCGACCAGCCAGATCAATGGCAGCAGCTTCACGAAAACCGAGTTTAATCGTTTTTGCCTTATTGGCCGCAATCAAAGCGCGAATCACCAACGGCACGTTACCGCCGGCTAGATAATGCGCCTCAAGCGAACGAGTCGTCAGATCCGCATCGGTTAATCCCGCCTGAACCGCCATGATCTTGCTGGGTACGATTACGCCCGCCTTGACCTTGCGAAACGACATCCCAATCAAATCCCAAAAACTGACCTTCGCGCCGGTAAAAAACGCCTGGACCCACCAACGGAAGTAAGACAGAAATACCGCGGCAATAATCATCAGGAAAAACAGAATGATTAGAGCTATCGCAACGACGATGACCGTCGTCGGATTCAAGTCGTCGTTTTGTGCCAACAGAAAAGAAATTGGGCTCATAGAACCGTCGCTTGCTTGCAAGGAATTATTTTCAAAAGTGAACAACGACAGTATCTTAAGCTATTCGGGCCCGAAAATGTAGTATTTGGCCTGCATTTCTCGCTAAGTTGGATCCAGCCCGTGAAAACAAGCGGTAGGTCGTCTCAATCGAGTGGACAGCTCAGCAAATGAGATGAACGCACAAGACAGTTTGCGATCCAACTAAAGATCCAGCTTCGTCCATGCGGCGTTGTTTTGCGAAGATTGGACCGCAGCTTCAATAACCGCCATTCCCTGCACACCGTCTGCTACGGTTGGGAAGTCGTAACCTTCGGCGCGCGGATATTTGCCTTGGATCTGGTCGGCAATTGCTTCCGCAACTCCCAAATAAACATTTGCGAATGCTTCAATAAATGCTTCCGGGTGACCAAACGGCAAACGTGTATTAGCACCGCAGACTTCGCCGTTGTAGACGTTACCGCGTCGATGAATCTGCCGAGGTTGTTCGGCAAACTTGAGGATC
>CAMYNE010000404.1:0-2708 GCA_947259675.1 uncultured Pirellulaceae bacterium | reverse complement strand
CATGTTTCCATCGTCATCCAGCGGTCGCCCGGGAATAAATGTGGAAAGTTCAGCCGCCAACTCGTCAATTTCCAAGCCCGTAATGTAACGACCGAGGTTTTCAGCGTGCGAGCCAATGTCGCCGATGCAATTCGAGACACCCGAGACATTGGGGTCCATCCGCCAGTTGGAAATCGCTCCGTCTTCTTCGTCTTTAAGGGCGGTTATTGCATAGCCTTGAGGATATTCGGCAACAATCTTCAAAATCTTTCCCAACGTTCCGGCAGCGACCATCGCTTTGGCTTCTTTCACCATCGGATAACCGGTGTAGTTGTGAGTCAGTCCAAAAACCCTTCCCGTTTTTTCTACGATTGCTTTCAGTTCCTTGCCCTGAGCGAGCGAATAGGCGAGCGGTTTTTCGCAAATCACGTTGAAACCAGCTTCCAAAAACGTTTTTGCGACTTCGAAGTGCAAATCGTTTCGGGCAACGATCGAAACAAAATCGATGCGTTTGTCTTCCGCCAGGGCCGCCTCCTGTTCGGCCATCTGCTGATAACTCTCATAAACTCGCGAAGAATCGAGGAACAGGTCCTCGCCGGAAAGTTTGCTTTTTTTCGCATCAGCCGAAAATGCGCCTGCCACCAATTCAATTTTGCCATCGAGTGCGGCAGCCATCCGATGAACGGCACCGATGAATGCGCCGCGACCGCCGCCAACCATTCCCATCCGGATTTTGCGATTCAATGCCACTGTAGTTTGCCTTTCTGGAATTGTGTTTGGATGTTGTTGGTCGATATTTTGCTAGAACGAAACCGGTTTGCTCGTTTGGGCCGATTCGTAGATAGCGTCGATCACACGCATCAATGAAAGCGATTGGTGTGGGGTATTTAAAGGTTGTTCTTTGCCTTCAAGGGTGGCGATAAAATTCGCTGCGGATCGGATCCGACCCATGTCTTCACAGGCTTCGACTTCGATTTGCTTGTCGACCGATTTGCCATTTTGCTGGTAGTAGATTTCGCAAGTATCGATCGCGGTATCATCCAGCCCATCGGCTCCAAACAGCCGCTCGACTTTGCCGCCCGCATTGGTGCCTTGAAAGACAACCGATACTTCCTCGCGTTTAACCAGCTCAGCCCAGGAAACCTGGAGGCTCAACACCTGCCCGGTCTGAAAAGTCACAAATCCGTGAGCAGCTGACTCGACATCCGTAATCCCGTCGGCTTGATCGGGAATTCCCCACGGTCCTTTAAATGATTTGTCGGTGATGAATTCATCGAAAGTCTGGCCCAAAACGTGGGCCGGTTCCGGATAGCCCATGAAGTACATCGCCAGATCGACCATGTGCAATAAATCGATCAACGGCCCACCACCCGAGAGCGCTTTGGTTGTGAACCAGCCGCCAAAACCGGGAATTCCGGTTCGACGAACCCACTTGGCTTGAGCCGAGTTGATTCTGCCGATCGTTCCATCATCGATTAGCGCCATCATCGCATACGACTCGGGACGGGCGCGGTTGTTGTAGTTGAACATCAAGTGTTTGCCGGCGGAATCTGCAGCCGCGATCATCTGTTCGACTTCGAGTGCCGAAAGAGCTGGGGGTTTTTCGCAAAACACGTGTTTGCCAGCCTCCAGACATTGAAGCGTCAAAGGCGCATGAAATTTGTTCGGCACAATCACGCTGACTGCGTCCGCGCCGGATTTTTCAAGCATCTTTCCAACGCTGTCAAACGCATTGGGGACGTCCAACTTTGCAGCCTCGCGAGCAGCTGCTTCACCATTAACGTCTGCGATCGCAACAATCTCGGCGCCCGCCTGTTTAAAACCGGCGGCATGATACTTGAGCATTCCCCCTGCACCGATAACTGCAACCTTGATTGACATTGAGATCCTTCGAGTGGCTGTTGAATTGACGAATTCCAACCGGCGTTTGCGAGTAGCAAATGTTGCATCGACCCTGTCGAAAAACTTAACATCTAGCTTGTCTATCACTGCACCTCGCTAGTAGCTAACTGATTAAATGCCAAGCTTGACGCTCTTGGCACAATCGCTGCCGGGTTGACAAGTGAGGTAATAATCCGCCAAGCTTGCGGCTGAGAAAAGCGAACAACTACTATAAGATAACCACAAACTCAAAGACGAAAGAATTGCCGACATGGACGGGTTTGGTACATTTATTCGCGCTACGGCTTGTTCTAAGCAAATTGTCCGGGCGATTTCCTGCGCCCAAAATCCTAGGTATTTGATTTTTCTATTAATCGGATATGCGCGAGCCTTATCTAAGTGCTGCGCCATCTGTGTCGTCCAGCGGTGGGCTCGGATAGCCTAGAGCCGATGTCATGGGCAGCGGGCCATCGAAAAACAAGTTAACAACAACCGACAATGAAGATATCACCTGGAGGTAATGCCATGGAAAACAAGTCGTCTCGTCTCTCCTATTCTCGGATCAGTCTCCCACTCTGTTTTGCAAGCTTGCTTGCCGCATCAGGCTCGGTATGGGCGCTGGATGTTGTGGACATTGGGATGCCTGGACGGGCCGGCTTAGATGGCATGATGGGTGACCCGGGTACCAGCGGGACTGACGGTGGACCCGGGGGCAGCGCCAGTGCTGATGCGAGCTCCGGTGAAAATAGTAACACCGCCACGGCGAGTGGTGGCGCCGGCGGAATGGGGGGTAGCGGCGGTGAGGGTGAGCTGCTGGGCTCAGATGGCGGTGATGGCGGTGATGGCGG
>CAMYNE010000403.1 GCA_947259675.1 uncultured Pirellulaceae bacterium | reverse complement strand
GGCGCAAAGATCCATCAATCGCAGCGAATAGTCTTCGTATAACGACTCCAAATCCGCTGGAGACTTGTCTTGATTGGGGCCGTGAATAAAGGGATGGCCACTTTTGGTGCCGGTCCAGGCGCTGGTGTGCACCCAAAACGGGCAGTGAGCCGAAACCCCATCGATATTAAGACCGTGTCGCGCGAATGCGTCTTTGATTTCGTTCGCACTTTTGAAAGTTGTTCCGTCTTCGGTCGCTTCCAGCATGTAATTGGAAGGCTGAGCACCGCTGGCTCCGGATTTTTTTGCGAACTCCAAAAAGTTGTCCAGTCCTTTGGGTCCGTGTTGAGCACCTTCGATGCTGGAATGGTAGATTGCGTTTGCCATAGTTCTTATCTAGTTACAAAAATGAGGAAAGACTATTAAACAATTTCAAAAATCAACGGTGGAAAACAAAGAACCGGAATCAATAACGAAGCCAAGCCCAACGTCCATCGAAATGCACCTAGCGGTACCTTGTCATCCCTCGTCGGTGGGTGATTCGTACCAATCACGAGCAATAACATCACCATCACGACTAGCATGAAATTCTGGTGATAAACCATAAAGGCGATTGCAAACACAATCACTGTTTGTGCGATCCAGTGAGCCGATTCGCCAAACAACGTATAGGTAATGTGGCCGCCATCGAGTTGTCCGACCGGCATCATGTTGAGTCCTGTAATCAGCAATCCCACCCAAGCCGCGGTAAAAATCGGATTCAACTGGTTAATCCAGATCGGTTGCCCCGCTTCGTAGCCGTCGATGTCCATTGAGGTCGCGATCCATTCCATCGCCAAAGGAAGGCGAAAACCTAGTCCTCCGTGCGGTTGAATTGAAAGGTCCAATTGACTAATTCCGATAAACGTCAACGGAATCGCGGCGACAAGCCCAGCAATTGGACCTGCGATTCCGATGTCGAATATCTGTTTCCGGTCAGCCAAGTTTCCGTGCATGGCGATGACAGCACCAAGCGTTCCAATTGGGTTCAGTGGAAACGGCAGAAAAATTGGCATCGACGCGGGAATACGATAAATGATCGTCGCAAAGAAATGGCCCAATTCATGCAGAAGCAAGATCAACAGCACCGCTCCCATATACAGCAGGCCCTGTGGCCAGTGGGCGATGATCGATCGTCGCAAAAACATCAAATTGCCATCTTCAGCGGCGACCATCAACGACTGAACGGGAAGCCAGTCGGTTACCCCAACCCAAAATGTTGACGCACAGGTCAACAAAAACAAAACCACCGGCAACTTGACTTTCCGCGGAGGCAGGTAATAAACCTGCTGACCGCCAAAGCCCGGAATCGGGTGCCCCTGAGCCGAATCGAAATTGGCTGGAGCGCCGGTATTCTTGTCTCGAACATCGTTCATACGACTCAAGATACACCAACGCTCAAATAACGACTACGGTAGCGTAAGACGCTTTTGAGGTTTTGATTCAAGCACAGACAGTTTTTTTCAGTTGGGGCGGAATTTGCGCCGCCGTCTGAGTCAATGCTTTACAAAAGAGAATTGCCCAATGAGTATCCAAGCGGTCATGAAACTCACAGCAATTACGGGGTTCAACATTTCGATAGACATGGATCTAGTTTCCTCTGAGAGGTTAAATAAACTGATCCCTCCTTGAGATAGCGCATTCATCCATGCACAAAATGGTATCGGAGCGCTCATGAATAAAACACAACAAAAATTTAGTTGACCCTATCGGTTCGCTGATGGCTAAAATTGATAGCGGCCATAAAGTCTTAGCAGCCCCTTCGACGGAACCAACGCCCACCTGAAAATCGAAATCGCCGTTACAGCTTTCGGTTTCGCGGGACCGCTGATCGACAGAGTCTGCTTGGCCAAACGGATCGAAACAGTAAGAATAAGTGAATCAAAACTCAAACATTAACATTCACCAACACGACACTTAATGGCGTCTGACAATAAACAACCTGCCGTCGGAATCGATCTCGGTACGACCTATAGTGTGATTGCCTATGTCAACGACGCCGGGCGACCGGAATCCATTCCCAATTCAGAAGGAGACCTGCTGACCCCCAGCGTGGTCTTGTTTGACGGAGATGAAGTCGTTGTCGGCAAAGAAGCGGCGAAGGCGAGCGTTACTGAACTCGAAAACGTGGCTGACTGCCCCAAGCGCGAAATGGGTAATCGAGTCTATCACAAACAATTTGGGGACCGGCGTTACCCGCCCGAAGCCCTCCAAGCCTGGATCCTGGACAAGCTTAAACGCGACGCCGCCCGGGCGGTCGGTAAATTCGCACAGGCCGTCATCACGGTGCCCGCCTATTTCGACGAAGTCCGCCGGAAAGCCACAATGGATTCCGGCTATATTGCGGGACTAACGGTTCAAGACATCATCAATGAACCCACCGCCGCGGCGATCGCCTACGGTTACCAGGAGGGCTGGATCGATCAGGCTGGAGAAGTAGATGCGCCGACGACTTGTCTGGTCTACGATCTCGGTGGTGGGACATTTGATGTAACCGTCATGGAGATTCGCAAAAATTCGTTTCGCACGATCGCAACCGACGGTGACATGCGACTGGGCGGGCATGATTGGGATCAAAAGTTGATCGATCACATTGCGCAAAAGTTTATTTCCTTACACGGTTTCGATCCTCGCCAGGACAACGGTGCATTGGGAAGGCTGATGCGCGATTGTAAGGCCGCCAAAGAAACGTTGTCGGTTCGATCCAAGACAACTATCGCTTGCAACCATGGTTCGAATTCGTTGCAGATCGAAATGACACGCGACAAGTTCCAGGAACTGACGATAGATTTGCTCGATCGAACGGATTTCACCATTCGAGAGACGCTCAAAGCCGCACAAATGAACTGGTCCAACATCGATCGGATTCTGCTTGTCGGCGGCTCGACACGAATGCCGGCCGTCCGGGAGATGCTGGCCTCGCTTTCCGGAAAAGAACCAGACAGTTCATTGTCGCCCGATGAAGCGGTTGCACATGGAGCCGCTATTCGTTCGGCAATGTTGTCGGAACATAGCAATGCGGCTTTTCGTCCTGCCGAAATTCGCAACGTCAATTCGCACAGTCTGGGTGTGGTTGCCAAGGAGGTCGACACGGGCATTGAGCAGGTCGTCCGCCTGATTCCTCGCAATACGCCCTTACCAGTTGTCGCCCGGCGGGTGTTCAAGACTCACAAACTGGATCAAGAGTCGATTCTGGTCAGGATTGTGGAAGGTGAAAGCAAAGGCCCTGAAGACTGTTCCGCGATTGGCCGCTGCAGTATTTGGGATTTGCCGGAGTCCATTCCGGTTGGGACTAGGATTGAGGTTCGGTTCAAATACTCCGAAAACGGACGCTTGAATATTCGAGTCAAATTGGGTGGCGACGACAAAAGATCATTTCGATATCAGCTCGAACGCCCGAACAGTCTGACGCAAGAACAACTCGATAGCTGGCGCGAATATATCGCCAGCTGATTAGTTGCTCCCGTCTTCGTCGGGATTGAAATCGACCAGGATATCATCATCCATGACGGCAAAGAAAAAGTCCGCGCCTTCGTCGCCCCACGCGCGCACATAGGCGATCACGTCCGCCACGTCCTGCGCCGAGAGGTCGCGCCACGAGGGCATCCCCGTCCCGGGCCGCCCGTCGAGCAGCGTCCGGACCAGGAACTCGTC